>NZ_JAKRFQ010000062.1 GCF_022347985.1 Photobacterium sp. OFAV2-7 | reverse complement strand
TGGACCCACCTGATCCCATGCCGAACTCAGCAGTGAAACGTAATAGCGCCGATGGTAGTGTGGGGCCTCCCCATGTGAGAGTAGGACATCGCCAGGCTTTAACTTAGGTTTTCATCTTTTTAAGAAAAAGATGAAAGCAAAAACAAATAAAGCAGCGACCATAAGACTTTATTTGTTACTCAGAATTGAGTGGAGCGGTAGTTCAGTTGGTTAGAATACCGGCCTGTCACGCCGGGGGTCGCGGGTTCGAGTCCCGTCCGCTCCGCCACTTATTCAGACAGAGTTAAGTCTTTAAAATAACTACAGGGGTGTAGCTCCAATTGGCAGAGCAGCGGATTCCAAATCCGCGTGTTGGGAGTTCGAATCTCTCCACCCCTGCCATATACGAAGCCTCAGTCGAAAGACTGGGGCTTTTTTTCGTCTGTTGCTTCTTGCGAAGCAATGTTGGGATAACTAGGCGCCCCCCTGGCTCGCCAGCCCGGTCAAATCTCTCTACCCCTGCCATATACAAAGCCTCAGACTGCGTGTCCTGGTAAAAATGCCAGAGCTTGTTCGTATATATTTTTAATTGGCAGAGCTACAGATTCTTCATAAATTCAAAAAAAGCTAGCTCAAAAGAGCTAAGTAGCTAAAAATAGTACGGTTATTAAAACTGGGGGAATCACTGTGACTTCGTATCTTAAACATATCAGTATTTTGCTATTAGCTGCCTCAATCACTTACTTCTCATACACACTTTCCCAGTTCGTTACAGAAATCACCAAGACAAGGCAGGCAATTCCCCATCTGGTTGAACAGGTATCAACGCTTGAACAATCAGTCAAACTGTCTCAATGGCTTAGTGTTGTGGATGATATAAATAAAAAGATTCCCTCTGTGGTTGCAGAGGTATCTGAAGTTAATCAGAAAATTCCTGTTATTTGGGCTCTGGTAGAAACTCTGCAAAAAAACACGGTCCCCTCCATTTTGAGTGAAGTGAAAGTCGTTCGGGAAAGTGTAATTCCGCCTGTCATTGAACAGGTTAAATATACCAATGAGAAGACCGTTCCCCAGATATTAGCCGAAACCCAATTGATTCGAACCGAAACCATTCCGGCAGTACTGAAAGAGTCAAGTGAGATCAGAGCACTGACTCCTGGTGTATTAACAAGGGTTGAAAGCATTTCAGCGGATGCAGAAAAAATAGTGAGCAAAGCGACAGCTGGTGCTGTCGAGGGGACGGTGAAAGGCGTTATTAGTACGCCTTTCAATCTTATCGGTGATTTGGGTGATCGAGTGATCCCTAATAGCGAAGAGACTGAGTAACATTGAGGCGCCTCTATCGTATAGCGAACACTCCAGCTGTGTGATGACGACAAAATCACAAAAGTGTGATCTTGGTTCAAGGTGTCTTATTCTATTTTACCTTCAACCGATTAGCGTCATAGCTGCTAAAATTGACTCTTATATATTGGCGTTAATTGTCATCAAGAGTGCAGAAATTGGTGCGCAGCGCACGAATTCAATGGTATCTTGTTGGCTTTTAGCAGTGAGCGATTTGGGAGTAAGTATGCCGCATCTTCGTTTCCGTGATGTAGAATTTGATACTGTAAAATCACTGTCGACGGCATTGGTAGATGATCTCCAGCCTCTGATGGACTGTCCTCGCGAAGATTTCACTCTAGAGCATATTTCGACAACTTTCATTTTTGATGGTGAGGTGTCGTTTGCGTATCCATTCGTCGAGGTGCTTTGGTTCGACCGTGGCCAGGAGATCCAAGATCAGGTCGCGCAACATATCACAGAAGCCGTCCGCAATGCTCTGGAAGAGCCTGAGCGAGATGTTGCTGTCATTTTCACCGCACTGACTCCAACGGCTTATTACGATAACGGCAAGCATTACTGATTAATTGTCTTCACTAGGTTTTCTATGGCAGCTCTGTTGCCAGGGGTATTTTCGTTTCAAAAAGGGGATGTAAATGACGCGGTATGCAAAAGTAGCGGCAGGGCTTGGTGTTGTGGCCGGAGTATTAGGTGTCAGTGCATTTAACTGGTCATTTGATGTTGCCGATACACCTGAAGTCAGTGCGAATGTACTGGCTCCCCAGTTTTCCTACCGCTGTATTGAAAATGCTATCGCGCATCCTTTGGACACCGACGGTGAGTTTACTGTGTCGGTATGGAACATCTATAAGCAACAAAAAGAAAACTGGCGCTCAGCCCTGGAGTCATTTTCTAAAGATAGTGAATTGGTTCTGTTACAGGAAGCAAGCTTGAATACCGACCTTCGTGACTACCTGGATGACAGCAGTTGGAAAGTGCGGATGGCCAATGCGTTTAAGTTTATGAATACGCCGGCGGGAGTGATGAACTTATCGAGCGTCAATGCCAAAAGTACTTGCGCCTACCTGGCGATGGAGCCCTGGCTCCGGTTGCCCAAATCAGCGCTATTGTCTGAGTTTGCACTTTCAGACGGCAATACACTGATCGTTGTGAATTTGCATGGTGTGAATTTTGCGGTAGGGCTTGATGAATATCAGGAGCAGCTCGATAGCCTGCGGACGGTATTGGCTGTTCATTCCGGGCCAATTATTTTGGCCGGTGACTTTAACACCTGGCGTCAGGCTCGGATCGATGTTGTTAATACGTTTGCCGAAAGCCTGGGGCTTCGTGATGTCCATTTGAGAGAAGATCAGCGAATCAAGGTGTTTGGTAAGCCGCTGGATCATTTGTATTACCGCGATCTTCAGCTTGTCAGGGCAGAGGCACCGAAAACCGATGCCTCAGATCATAACCCCATTATTGCCAGCTTCAGACTGCAATGATCATGATTGGCCAAATGATCAGTGCGAGCAGCCACGGAAGAATGGCGACGACAATTGATTTGGCCCGATCAAAGTCAGTCCATGCTGTCACAACAGCATAAGTCAGGGTGATATACCACGGTGCCAGTAGCGGGATTGTTGCCGCAAAAGACGCCCATGGATTGCTCATCGGCAATTTTATCAGACCGTTCAAGCTATTGAGATCGGCGGCATTCGGCATGATATTGTTGCTGTTGAACATGATGTTGGTGTAGCTGGCAAAATCGCCGATCAGAGTCGGTAGCATGATAAAACACGATGCGGCCAGCCATTTGCCATAGCTATGCTTGTACTGATTACTCTTGGTGGCCAGGTGCAGCCAAAGTGCCAGAACAAAGATACATAACGTGCGTCCGGCAATATCAGCGACGACTTCGCTAGCATGCAAAGCTTCTTTGGTTAGCAATGACGGCTCCATCTGCTGGTTCAGATTTGTAAACTGAACCATTAGCTCCTGCTGTAGCCAGGCCATGTCCACATTGCTGAAATAGCTGCTCCAGAAGAAAATGGGTCCCAAAATAGCGATCAGGTAGGGCAGAAAGGCCCATCGAGGACGATCGTATACGGCCGCAAAGCAGTCAATTGGGGAGCGGAATGCATCGAATACCGCAATGAATGGGTTTTTAGACGGTGTCATACACTGACCTTAGTTACATCAACATAGAGTTTTAATTTTTGGCCGGGTTTTAAATATTTCTGGCCGCTAATCTGATTCCATTTTACAAGGTCTGAAACTTTGACTTTGTACCGCTGGGCTATGGCGCTGAGGTTATCACCGGAGCGGACCTTGTAGTAGACAGTACGGATGACGCCACCCGTTGCACTGTTCTTCCATAGGGTCAGTTTCTGTCCGATACGTAGCGGCTTCTTCTTGCTTAGGCCATTCCACTTGGTGATCTGGTCAATAGAGACTTTCTCACTGCGGGCAATAGTCCACAGACTGTCGCCAGACTTAACTACGTAAGTTGTACGATAGCCGCTGCCATGGTTTTTCTGGGTACGGGCGGCAAGCTGAGCCGATATACTCTCGCCATCTTGCATCGCGACAGGGATCAGAATATGGCGGCCAACACGAATATTGCTGCCGGACATATTGTTGGCCCGCTGGATCTGTTTGGTGGTGGTCTTGTATTTCTGTGCAAGCACACTCAATGTATCGCCAGATTTCACTTTGTAGCGAACCACTTTCATTCCCTGGCGGCCATTACTGGCAAACTGACTGTTGAAGTGGTCAACTTTGTCGATTGGCAAGAGTAGGTGGTTAGGGCCATCTGGTGAGGTCGCCCAGTGGTTATAGGCAGGGTTGAGGTTTTGCAGATCTTTGAGCTTGATGCCGGCATAGCTGGCGGCCATGGCCAGATCCATCTGGGTACCCGGTTTGACGAGCTCAACCGCAGGTTCATTAGGGATCGCAGGGATGGTTATACCGTATTTTTTTTGGTTTTTAATTACGTCGGCAACAGCCAACAGCTTAGGTACATAACCACTGGTTTCTTTCGGAAGATCCAGTGACCAGAAGTCAGTCGGCTTGCCGGCAGCCTTATTCTTGCGAATTGCCCGGAATACACGTCCTTCACCGGTGTTGTAAGCCGCGAGGGCATGAAGCCAGTCGCCATCAAATTTTCGGTTCAGATACTCCAGCAAGTCCAATGCTGCCTGGGTCGATTCGACAACATCGCGGCGACCGTCATACCACCAGTTTTGCTCTAATCCGAAACGACGACCTGTATCTGGAATAATTTGCCATAGACCTGCTGCTCTGCCGTGGGAGTAGGCGAATTGATCAAAAGAGCTTTCAACAATAGGAAGCAGGGCAAGTTCCAGTGGTAGGTTACGTTTTTCGATTTCTTCGGTGATGTAATATAGAAAGGGTTCGGCGCGCCCGGCAACGGTTTTAAGATGACCCGGATAGCGCAGGTACCAGTTGCGGTAGTATTTGACGCGTTTGTTCTCAGGAATATCGGCGGTCAGCTGCATGGTAATGCGTTTCCATACATCGTCTTGGTCCTGAGGCGTTGCAACGATGACCTTTTCAATGGCGACAGGTTTGGTTGTTTCTTCCTGTGCAGAAGCCGCCGGCACTTGTACAGAGGCTTCTTCGTTCTTATTGGTTGTATTTGTTTGTTCTTCTACTGTATTTGTCGTATTCGTAATTTGGCAACCAGCCAGTAATAGCGCGCTCGCTAAAAAAAATCGGGATTTCATGGAACCTGCCTAAAGCCAAAATAGTTGGAGATGATACTTGGCCAACTACCTTGGAGACAAGTGACCCAGGTCAAAATTCGTCTTTCCAACGACGCAGTGCAGCGAAGGTCTCCAGATCACTGTCGTCAAATGCCTTATCTGCAACGGATTTTTTGATACTGGCTTGATCACAGCGTAAAAACGGATTTATTAATTTTTCTTGTCGTAATGTCGACGGGATCGTGCTGATACCCTGTGCCCGCAGTCGGCTGACGTCTTCGCGGTAACGTTGCAGATGAGGGTTGTCCTGTTCGGCGACTAAGGCAAAGGCAATATTACTGCTTGTATATTCATGGGCACAGTAGACTTCAGTTTCGTCTGGTAGCGCTGCAATTTTCTGTAGCGAGCTGTACATTTGAGCCGGAGTGCCCTCGAACAAGCGGCCACAACCACCGGAAAACAGGGTATCGCCACAAAATAGCTTTTCGTCCCCGACATAGGCAACATGGCCTGCGGTGTGCCCGGGAACGCTCAGTACCATGAAGCGCTCTCCGAAAATCTCCACCTGGTCACCATCGTCGACAGACTGCGAGACGCCGGGAATGGGCTCGGCAGAAGGGGCAACTATATTGACATGGGGAAATGCGCGCTTGAGCTCGCTGATCCCGCCAATGTGGTCATGATGGTGATGGGTGACCAGAATGGCATCAAGAATGAGCTCTTCTTCTTGTAACACCTTGATTACTGGCGTTGCATCACCAGGATCAACGACGACGCAATGTTTGTCCGGACTGTGAATAAGCCAGATGTAATTGTCATTAAATGCAGGTATGCTTTTTACTGTAAGCATGTAATTTGTCTCCAGCCTTTAGGTGTTGAGCAATAACTTATGAAGCCAGCCCGCACGTTAACAGATATTGAATCACCACATACCTGGTCACAAGTCGTCAATGGCGAATGGGCGGCGGAGCTGCTCCAGGCCCAGCTTGATGAATGGTGGCCAAAGCTATTCGGCTATCATATGTTAAAGCTTGGTGGGCTAAGTTGTGAGCTCGCCAGTGGCCATTGTAACATCCAGCATCAGATTTGCATTGATAAGTTCAATCCGCTGCATACGGTCATTGCTGACCACTTTTCCCTGCCTTTTGTCGAGAAGTCGTTTGATGCCTGTGTGATCACCCATCAATTAGATTATTGTTCAGACCCCCACCGCTTGCTGCGGGAAATCGACCGGGTGATGGTGGACGACGGCTATATCCTGTTAAGCGGCTATAACCCGGTGAGTATTCTTGGTATGCGGGGCTTGCTGCCATGGAATCGCAAGCGCTTTCCGTGGAAAGGGCGGATGTTTATGCCTATGCGGGTGAAAGACTGGCTGGGAGTACTGAATTACGAGGTGGTGTTTCACGAGAACTTTGCGGTACTGCCGGCAACAAAGCATCAGGCCTGCTCGGCCTGGGCAGAAAGCGTGTTGTCTGAAACGTGTTCGTCGATTGGCAGCATGTACTTGATTGTCGCCCGTAAGCGGACGGTCCCTCTCAAGCCGATAAAACCAACCTGGAAGTTGCGGCGTCAGCTAACGCCGCTAGGCCTCAACTGCCGGACCAAGGCAAGCCAGAAAATAAAGGGGGCGTAACATTGTTGCAGTGAGTTGAAGTCGTTACGCCTTGTAGCCGGTATCATCCTTGGTCGGGGACTCGGCGGCAGCACGGGCCAAATCGTCACAGCGTTCATTCTCCGGATGGCCTGCGTGGCCTTTTACCCAGTGCCACGACACTTGATGGCGCTGTGTCTCTGCGTCGAGACGCTGCCAGAGATCGGCATTTTTAACCGGTTTTTTATCGGCAGTCTTCCAGCCGCGTTTCTTCCAGTTATGGATCCACTGGGTGATCCCCTGGCGGACATATTGACTGTCGGTGGTGAGATCAACCTGGCAGGACTCTTTGAGGCTTGACAGGCCGATAATGGCTGCCAGCAGTTCCATTCTGTTATTGGTGGTCATGTAAAAGCCGTCACTGAGCTCTTTTTCGTGTTGCTTATAACGCATGACGGTACCATAACCACCTGGCCCCGGATTGCCGAGGCAAGAACCATCGGTGAAAATTTCTACCTGCTTGGTCATATTTGGTAGTATTCGCTTTAGGAAAAACTTTAGTCTGACACAATCGCTACTATGAAAGCTACTAACGAACGTATTATCGTATTCGATACCGAAACAACCGGTATGAATATGACCGGCCCTCACTATGAAGGCCACTGTATTATCGAGATCGGTGCGGTTGAAATTATCAACCGTAAGCTGACGGGTAACAGTTTCCATGTCTATATCAAACCGGATCGGGAGATTGATGCGGAAGCGGTTGATGTTCATGGTATTACCGATGAGTTCTTGCTTGATAAGCCGACATACCGGGAAGTCCATGAAGAATTTATGGAGTTTATTCGTGGGGCAGAGCTGGTGGCTCACAACGCGCCCTTCGATATCGGCTTCATGGATTACGAATTCAGGAAAATGGGTTCGTCAATCGGCAAGACCGAGGACTTTTGCAAGGTCACCGATACCCTGGAGATGGCCAAGCGGTTGTTCCCGGGAAAAAGAAACAACCTTGATGTACTGTGTTCGCGATACGGTATAGATAACTCGCACCGTACTCTCCACGGGGCATTGCTCGATGCCGAGATCCTGGCTGATGTCTACCTGATGATGACAGGTGGCCAGACATCGCTGGCACTCAGTTCCGGCAGCGAAGAAAGTGACACTGGTACAGAAAGTGCCATCCGCCGTCTGGCGTCAGGAAGAAAATCATTAAAGATCATCAAGGCATCGGCCGATGAAATACAAGCGCATGAATCGCGCTTGGATCTTATCGAGAAAAAAGGTGACGTCTCGCTGTGGCGTCAATAGAGGTGCTATGCGGCGGTTATTATTGCTAGTGATGCTGATACCGGTACTGTCTTGGGCAAAAGACAGTACGGCTATGTCGTGGCTGGATAACCGCTTCCGTGTTGATCCGACGGTCGAACAAGTCTCGTTTGTCGTCAAGCGGGGAAACAACAGCCGGGCGATTGTCTTGGTGCGTCCTGATGGCAAGAAATACTATTCCTTTCGTCATCCGAAGAATGTTGCTTGGTATGACGAGCCCGGGATGGACATTATTTCTATCGAAAATCCGATGCCGGGCCCCTGGCAGGCCGTCGGTAAAGTCACCCCTAAGAACCGGATCGTCGTCTTATCCAACCTCCAACTGACAGTAGAGGATCTGCCTTCGCGGCTCTATCAGTCCGAGACGATCAAGTTTACCGCCCGCCTGACCCAGGATGGAAAGTTGCTGACCATGCGCGATTTTCTTGATCGGGTAAAGATGTCAGTCGTTTTTTACGAATACATTGAAGATGCCGATAACCTTCCGAAGGAAGCACAGCCGAGCCCAATCGTCCTGGGCGAGTTTGCCGATGACGGGTTGGCCTTTGATGAGGTACCGGGAGACGGTGTCTTTACGGTAGCCCTGCCCGTGACTGTCCAGCCGGGCAAGTATCGGGTCAGGATCACCTCGGGCAATGGTGTTTTCCTGCGTACCGTCGAGCAGGAAGTGCTCGTGTATCCGCCGCCACTGCGGGCGAGCTTTATTCAGGGACGCGGACGCAGTGAGCCCCACCAGGTCGTGGTGGAAACGGAAGAGGGAGCGTTGTTGCCCGGCTCCCTTGCTGCCCACATTGTGCAGGTAAATCCTGACGGTGATGAGACCATCAGTCAGCAACATGCCCTGTCCGACGAAGACGGACTGAAGGTACGCCTGCCCAATGGCGAGGCGCCGGGTCGTTATGGCTGGTATGGCTGGTTATATGCGACTGATAACTTCAATAACCGAGAGCTGATCTTCAAGTTACCGGAAAATCATTTTGCGGTGATGGCCGAGCTGCAGCTGGATCGTAACCTGGAAGAGTTCAGGGCCCAGCAGGAAGCCAAAGCCAAGCGGGAAGAGATGCTGCGAATTGAAGCGGAGAAGCAGGCTGAGCGCTCCAAGGTGATGAAAATCATTTTGGGTGCCAATGTGCTGGTCGTGGTGCTGGTGGTTGTGATTGCCTTCCTATGGCGCAAGCGCAAAATGAAGAAAGTGCTGGAAGAAGACTCACTGGTTGTTCCGGCGTCCTGATGCCACGAGCAAGTGATAATACCAATCTACATAAGTATTTGATTATTCATGCTGGTTAAAATCACTTTTAACTGCGTTATGAATTTTGTAATTAGAGTAACTAGTTAGCAGCAATTCATGCCTTGTTCTAAGTGATTTTTCCTGCGCAACTATCTGAACAGCTACTTATCCTGATTGGTATAAGGCGAACAGAGCCTGCGGTTGGCTTGATAATCAACTAAAAAGAAAGGGAAGCCATTGTGGCTTCCCTTTTTGTTAGCTTGAGCAATCTAAGTGTTATCAGGCAGCAATGTCTTTTTCTGATGGCTGGTAGGGTTTGGCTGCCAGCTCTTCGGGGTCAAAATCATCAACATTGATAGTGCGTAAGCGGCCTTCTTCTGCTCGGCGCAACAGCTCGGCTTCACTCTCGTTGATAGCATTAAGCTCCAGGCCAACCGTCGCCACATTATCCAGCTGCATGAACGGGAACTTCTTGCCGGCAGCCTGACAGACTCGATCATAGATTGGCTCGGCAGCCAAAATATCTTTCAGTGTCTCTTCAATCATACCAACCGGATTGTTCTCGCATGCTTCCAGGAACTGACCGCGACCGATACGGTTACGAGTTTCACTCGGTGTCTGAATGATACGAGCAACTTTATGGTCCAACTTGTCTGTCGGTTTTACACGTCCCAGCCCAAGAGGGAAGATCATGGTGCGCAAGATCGCAGCAATCGGACGATTCGGGAAGTTACGCAGGAACTCATCCAGTGCTTCCTGAGCTTGGTATAGCGAGTCCTGCAAGCCCCAGTGAACCAGAGGGAGATCATCCTGCTTGCAGCCGTCGTCGGCATAACGCTTGAGAGTTGCTGACGAAAGGTAGAGCTGGCTGAGTACATCACCCAGACGGGCAGACAGGCGCTCTTTGCGCTTCAGCGAACCACCGAGCACTGCCATCGAGATATCAGCGAGCAGGGCAAGGTTGGCACTGTAGCGATTCAGTTGCTGGTAGTAACGGGTCGTGGCATCTTTGCGTGGTGCCGAGGACCCCCTGCCGTCAGTCAGGCCGAACCAGAATGAACGAACCATATTGCTGATCACAAAGCCAACGTGGCCGAACAGAGCACTATCAAAACCATTCAGTGCTTTTTCTGCATCATCATTGTAAGCCGCATCCATCTCTTCCAGCACATAAGGGTGGCAGCGTATTGCCCCTTGGCCGAAGATTATCATTGAGCGGGTGAGGATGTTTGCTCCTTCCACGGTAATCGCAATAGGCGCGCCCTGATAGCCACGTGCCAAGAAGTTGCTTGGCCCCATGGAGATCCCCTTGCCACCGACTACGTCCATGGCATCAATAACACTACGCTGGCTGCGGTGGGTACAGTGGTATTTGACGATGGCTGAGATGACAGAAGGTTTCTCGCCTAAATCAATACCGGATACCGTTAAGTTACTGGCTGAGTCCATTACGTAGGCATTACCGGCTATACGGGCCAACGGCTCTTCAATACCTTCCATTTTACCGATCGGTAACTTGAACTGGCGGCGAATACGGGCATAGGCACCGGTTGCCATGGCTGCTGTTTTCAGGCCGCCTGTGGAGTTCGATGGCAAAGTGATACCACGGCCGACAGACAAGCATTCAACCAGCATACGCCATCCCTGGCCGGCCATTTCCTGGCCACCGATGATGAAACTGATAGGTACGAAGACTTTGTCACCCTGAGTAGGACCATTCTGGAATGGCACGTTTAACGGGAAGTGGCGACGGCCAATTCGCACCCCGTCGATATCGGTTGGGATCAAGGCACAGGTAATGCCGAGATCTTCTTCATTACCCAGCAGGTGATCGGGATCGAACAGCTTAAAGGCCATACCTAATACTGTCGCGATAGGAGCCAACGTGATGTAACGTTTATTCCAGGTCAGTTCCATCCCTAATATTTCTTCACCTTGCCACATCCCTTTTTTGACGATGCCAAAATCAGGAATAGAGCCAGCATCAGAGCCGGCTTCTGGGCTAGTCAGGGCGAAACAAGGAATTTCCTTACCTTCTGCCAGACGAGGCAGGTAGTGGTCTTTTTGCGCTTTGGTTCCGTAGTGCTGCAGAAGCTCACCTGGGCCAAGTGAGTTCGGAACGCCGACGGTTGAGGAGAGTACGGCAGAGACTCCTGTTAGCTTTTGTAGCACCAGAGATTGAGCATAAGCTGAAAATTCTAGGCCGCCGTATTCTTTCTTGATGATCATGGCGAAGAACTTATGATCTTTGAGGTACTGCCAGACTTCGGGGGGCAAATCGGCCAGTTCATGTGTTACCTGGAAGTCGTTGACCATGCGGCAGACTTCATTGACGGGACCGTCGAGAAAGGCTTTCTCTTCTGCGCTCAGGCGCGGAGCCGGAATATCATGCAATTTATTCCAGTTAGGAGCGCCACGGAACAGATCGGCTTCCCACCAGACGGTACCGGCATCAATGGCTTCTTTTTCGGTACGGGACATCTCGGGCATGACGCCTTTAAACGCTTTGAGAGCGGGTTTACT
>NZ_JAKRFQ010000604.1 GCF_022347985.1 Photobacterium sp. OFAV2-7 | reverse complement strand
GATCTTGCCTTTCTTGTTAAGGGGAACAGGCATCAGGCTCCTGCTTCAGCAAAAGCCGGAACACCGCTGTGGAAGCGGAAGCTGCTATCCGGAGTGCTAATCAGCTCGGCTTCTCTGGCACCAATCGCTTTCACTCGGACAGAGATGTCTTCGCCCGCAATCTGCTCGGCCAGTGTCAGGTAGTCCTGATAGTGGCGCGCTTCAGAGCGGAGCAGCGAGATATAGAACTTCTTCAGCTCTTTGTCCAGGTAAGGGGCCAGCTTGGCAAAGCGCTCGCAGGAACGGGCCTCGATATAGGCTCCGATGATCAGCTTGTCAATCAGGGTTGCTGGCTCGTGGGTGCGTATGATCTTCATCAGTCCCTTGGCATAGCGACCGGCGCGTAAGCTGCTGTAGGGAATATCCCGCTGTTCCATGATCTCCAGCACCTGCTCGAAGTGATGAAACTCCTCTTTGATTAACCGAACCATTTTGTCGATAAGTTCCTGGCCGTGAACGAAGCCAGGTTTGGGAACCAGCGGCGCTGACAGGCCATTTTTCTTGCCGTGGAAAGCATCCGTACAGCGTGCTTTGCCATAGACAAAGTCCTCGTAAGGCTTGGCCCACGCCAGAAGTTCCTTTCCGCTCTCTTCATCGACTGCGTATTTACGTATTAGCCACATGGCAGTCTGGCTGGCTTTCAGTTCACAGTTGCAATGGTCGACAAGGAGGGCCGTCAGGTTCTCTGGTTTTCTAGCTTCTTCAATCCAGCTCTCGGGCGTGTCGCACTGGAGAAATTGTTTGATTGGCGATAATAGCTCGTCAATCATGTGCTGAGTGTCGTTCATGGGAATTCTTGTTGAGTCTCTGATTTATCGTCGTTAGAGCTGAAATCAGCCCTTTTATGACGGGGAGTATAACAAATCAAAGCCTTGGCATAGAGCACTATAGTGTTGGAATAGAGCACTATGAGGCTAGCTAAAGGCAGTTTTTTAGACTAGATGTTAAATGAGCTACAGTGATTTGGGGCATTTGATTGCATTTAAATGATTACAGCACTAACTATTTTTATTTGGGGTTAACTAGCGTAACTTGCTGCTGTTTAGTGTTGTTGCTTTACATGTAACCACATAATTACTTAGTATACTAACAACATGTGTGTTGCTTAAATGTTGTAACACCATGCTTTCAGATAACTGAAGGACCGAAATTCGAAATAAGGACATTGTTATGCGAAAGCTTCTCGCAACATCAGTTTTACTTGCTACGGCCTCATTTAATGCCTCGGCAGGAGAGTGTGGAACAGTCACTATTGCAGATATGAACTGGAATTCAGCCACGCTGATTGCCAACGTGGATAAGTTTATTCTTCAGCATGGTTTTGATTGTGATGCCGAGTTGGTACCGGGCGACACAATGCCGACAGGTACCTCGATGATTGAGAAAGGGGAACCGGATATTGCGCCTGAGTTATGGAGTAACTCAATGAAGGCGGCACTGGACCGTGGGGTCAAGGAAGGTCGCTTGCGTTACGCCGGGGCAACGCTGTCAGACGGTGGGGAAGAAGGGTTCTGGGTGCCTGCCTACTTGGTTGAGAAAGATCCGAGCCTGGCGACTATTGCCGGTATCAAGGCAAATCGACAGTTGTTTGAACACCCGGAAGACCCTGAAAAGTCAGCCTTTATGGGATGCCCGGCAGGATGGAATTGCCAGATCACGGCCGGTAACCTGTTTCATGCCATGGAGCTGGACAAGGCCGGCTTCGAATTAATTGATCCGGGCTCGGGTGCCGGATTGTCAGGTGCCATTGCCAAAGCTTACGAGCGCAAGGAACCGTGGTTTGGCTACTACTGGGCACCGACGGCCGTATTGGGTAAATACAAGATGGTGAAGGTTGATTTTGGCAGCGGCATTGATGAAGACCATTACCGGGCCTGTATTACCAAGGAAGAATGCTTAGACCCTAAGCCGACCATGTATCCGCCGTCACCGGTTGATACAGTCGTGACCGAGAGCTTTGCCGAGCGAGCGCCTGAGGCACTGGCCTACCTGTCGTCGCGTTCATTTGGCAATCAGCAGATGAACACCTTGCTGGCTTGGATGGAAGACTATCAGGCCGACGGTGAAATCACGATGGAGCACTTCTTGACTGAGTATGAGTCAACGTGGACTCAGTGGGTGAGCCCAGAGGTCGCGAAGAAAGTGAAACAGGCCCTGTCGGAGCTTTAGTGGGTGTGTGCCCGGCTATAGGCCGGGCTTGTTGTAATCTATCGGATCTAAGTGGTTATGTCTGATCAATCTTGGTTTACCGAATTTCCGCAGCTTGACCGCCATCAGCTGTTGGAGATCCGCAAAACGCTGGATGGTGCCTATCGAGCATTTTCCCGCGAATATGGTGACAGTATCGAGGCGTTTTTTGACCCGCTGTTGTCTTTTCTTATTGGTTTTGAAAAATTATTGCTGGCCACGCCTTGGTGGTTGGTTATCGGTGTGCTTGCTGCGCTTGCCTATGTTGCCAGCCGCTCCTGGAAGCTAACAGTTGGAGTTATCGTCGCCTTTGTGCTGATTGGTGTTTTCGGGATGTGGGAGAACACCATGCGGACCATGAGTATTATTCTGGTCTCGACCCTGGTGGCAATAGGGCTCGGGGTGCCGATAGGCATTGCAATGGCACGTTCCAACCGGGTGCAGTCGGTCGTGACGCCGATGCTCGATGTCATGCAGACGATGCCGGCATTTGTTTACTTGATCCCGGTGGTGATGCTGCTCGGGATAGGCAAGATACCCGGTGTCATTGCGGTGGTGATCTATGCCATTCCGCCAGTGATCCGATTGACGAATCTTGGCATAAGGCTGGTGGATAAAGAGGTGCTGGAAGCGGCCACGGCGTTTGGTGCCAGTCCGACCCAGAGGTTGCTGGGCGTTCAGTTGCCACTGGCACTGCCCAATATTATGGCTGGTATCAACCAGACCATCATGATGGCATTGGCGATGGTGGTGATTGCTTCTATGATTGGTGTTAAAGGCTTGGGACAACCTGTTCTGAAGTCTATTACCAATCAGTATTTTACTCTAGGCCTGCTTAATGGTTTGGCGATTGTGGCGCTGGCGATCATTTTTGACCGGGTCACGCAAAGCTATGCCAAACGTACTCAGCAGCACTTAGGAGGTCACGATCATGGCTAGTAAAGAGCGCAAGACCCCGTTAATAAGGGTAAAGAATCTTTACAAGGTCTTTGGTCCCAATGCTGGAAAAGTATTGCAGCAGGTGAAAGAGGGAAAGTCCAAGGACGAC
>NZ_JAKRFQ010000603.1 GCF_022347985.1 Photobacterium sp. OFAV2-7 | reverse complement strand
TAGTAAATGCCGGGCCGTTGAAATCCCACAGCGAGGCGATACGTGACGCCATGATGTTACCGATAAAGCTGGTGTACTGATTGAGCTTGGCGGCATCCAGCACACTGTCCATGGCAATGGCTTCAAGCGACTGATATTCGCTTTCAGTCAGGGTGATCCCCATGTTGTCCAAGCTATCGGCAAGTTGGGTATGCAGGTTAACGCGACCGCGGAACTGGTGCATTTCCAGCTCGGTTTCCATCGCCACCAGAACGGCAACTTTTTGTCCGGCTTCAAGCTTGGCATCACGAATTGCTTCGTCAGCAACTTTCATGAGCAGCAACTGCTGGGAGATCAGACGATCATCTTCATTGGGTGGGACTTTGAACCGCAAGAAATCCAGCTCGAACTGATCAATGTAGGCTCCGTGGGGCACGGTATGCAAACCGAACTGGCTCAATAGTTCAGGGTGCTGATCCAGCCCTTTCCAGCGTTTTTTCGGCAGAGAGACAAAGGCATCTGCCCTCGTTTCGATGGCTTTATTAAGTGCATTAATGGTTTTCAACGAGCCGAAGTGCGAGGCCAGGCCGGTGATTTTCAGCGGAGCTGATACCGACGACTTTTTATTCTGTATTTGATTGTGTACATGAGCGTCAGCCGTAATTCCGGGTTGCTCCGAGTGAGAAGAATAGGCTTCCAGCAACAGGTGTGCGTTACAGCCGCCAAAGCCAAACACCGAAACACCGGCACGTCGTGCCGGGTTTCCGGCTTTATCTGGCCATGGCTGAACCTGGGTCGGCAATGTATGCGAGCCAAATAAACCGTCAGGTGAAGAAAGCGGAGTTGACAGATTAATGCTCGGAGGCAGAGTACCGTCACGCATTGCGAAGATCATTTTCATGATCCCGGGCATACCCGCTGCCGTGAGCAAGTGACCAAGGTTAGACTTTGCCGAGCCAATCAAGGGGGCCTGAGTCCCGTTTAGCTTGTCGGCAAAGAAACGCTCCATGGATGTCAGCTCGACTTTGTCACCCAGAGGAGTACCAGTGGCGTGACACTCAATCACCTCGATGCTCTCAGGGGACAAATCGCTAGCCTCATAGGCGCGCTCGAATGCCTGAACTTGCCCTTTGCTGTTAGGGCTAAGGACAAACTGGCCACGTCCGTCATTAGAGAGGCCGATACCACTGACGACTGCATAGATATGGTCGCCGTCGCGCTCTGCATCTTCGAGTCGCTTCAGTACCAGTACGCCCGCCCCTTCACCGGCAAACAGGCCTTTGCTGTTGCTATCGAACGGTACTGAGACGCCGTGGTCCGGGTAAGCATGGAAGATCGAGAAACCCATGTTGATGAAGAACGGGTCGGCACCGGAAACAGCGCCCGCCAGCATCATATCGGCCTTGCCGGTATTGAGGTAGTCACAGGCCAGTTTTAGCGAGTAGACCGAACTGGCGCAAGCAGCATCAAGGCTGAGCTGGGCACTACCCAAGCCGAGGGCGTCGGCAACTAGCTTGGAGGCATTATGTGCTGCGGCACCGTTGGCCGGGTTGGTGTCTCGTGCCTCGGTATTGGATGGGCTGAGCGAAAAATGCGCATTGGCTAGTTTTTCCTGCAGTGCTTTTTCTACCGCAGAGTGATAGAGCGGCAAGAATAAATCATTCGAACGTGTAGTCGGGAAAGACAATGCCCCCATGATCACGCCAGTACGCTCTAGTACTGCGGCATTTAAGGGGATCCCAGCGTCTGCCAGCGCTTTGCGGGTGGTATCCAGTGCCCAGAGAAAACTGTCGTCAAGGCCTTTGAACTTCTCAGCGGGTAAGCGGTATCCGCTCGGATCGAAGTTGAAGTTCTGGATGTAACCGCCTTTATCACAGTAAAAACGGTCGGACTCTCCCTGTTGACCCTGATAACTGTCGGGATTGGCGCCGAGTTTTTCAGCGCTCAATGTGCTGCGAGAGTCTCTCTTGTCTAGCAGGTTTTGCCAAAATGCTGTTGGCGTATCCGCGTCTGGATACTGGTTAGCTAAACCAACAATTGCAATTTTCTTGCTGGTGCTGTGCGCGTCGGTTGTTTTGTATTGAGAACTCAAACTGGCTCTCCTTGTATTTTGTTCGCCGACAAAGAAATATTTTCTGCCGACGAGGCATTCAATTGCTGCTGTTCAAGCCCTTGCAACAAAGGCTCCAGCGACAGTGGGATTTGGTGTGTGATGAGCTGAGCCAGACTTTTGAGCAGGGTGAGAATATCTTCCCCGCCTTTGGCATTTGCCGCGATGGTGCAACTTTCGGTTGTCACATTATCGGCACGGTTGATCTTGTCGATGAGCGTGCAGGTTTGTCTGTCAGCACCCACCTCGATAAATAGCCGGGCTCCCTGCTCACGTGCGCTGCGGATCAGCGCCGTAAAATCCAAGGTCGAGCAGAAGGTATCGGCGATGGAATCTGCGATACTCTGGCTATCAATCTGAACCGGCTTATTTAGGGTACCTGCCTTACTTTGATTCTTGGGCAGGAGGCCAGCAGCACTGAGAAAACGAATATGCTCTGGCAGCTGATCACAAAGTGGCTGACAGTAAAACTCAGTGACCTGCTGGTGCTGGCTCATTGCAGGTGGCGTGTGCATTGCGGTGACCCGGTTCGCAGCAATACCGCGCTTGCCTAACTTTTTGAGCAGGGCGCGGCAGTCATTCTCACAACCGGCCAGTACACAAGTATCACCTTGAATAATGGCCAGGTAAGCATGCGGAAAGTCAGGCAGCAGAGTTTGAATGGCTTCCGGCTCACTACGGACGACAAAGCTATTCCAGCTAATCGAATCGTTATCACCTAACTGCCACGCTTCACGAACGGCGGTGAGCTTACCGGAGATCGCCGTGGTGAAGATCGGGCTGGTCTGGGTCATCTCGATCAGGGCATGCGGGTTTTTCCATACGCCCAAGCTGGCCCACATTGAGGCTTCCCCCTTGGAGTAGCCGAGGGCAAAATCAGGCTTCACCGCAAACTCTTCACATAACAGCTGGGTTAGCAGGTAGCTGCTACCGACACCGGCAATGGCAAGTTCGCCCAACGTCATGTCAGCAGGGTCTGTGCCGTATGTTTTCTCGGCCTGCAGCATCTCTCTGAGATTGCCTTCACGCTCAAGGCGGGCATAAAGCGCCGGGAAATAGCGATGTAACTCGCGGAACATACCCGGATATACCGTACCAACACCGGGGTAGACAAATGCGACGCCGCCACGGCTGTTTGGTGATGGCGAGAAACAGCTGCCCGCTGGTGTCTTGTAGTGGCTACCTG
>NZ_JAKRFQ010000602.1 GCF_022347985.1 Photobacterium sp. OFAV2-7 | reverse complement strand
GGCAAAAACCACCGAAGCCCAGATCCAAATTCAGGATCTTGCTATCGATAGCAATAAGCAGCCTCTTCAATTAACGGCGAATTTTGCCTACACCCCTGATGCGGGCTACACGCTATCTGTAAACAGCAATATCAACAATATTCCGGTCCAGTTTGCCGGTGAACATCAGCCAAACATGAACCGCTATAACTACTATCCGACCTCAAATGATGTCAGTGTCATCGAAGGTGTCGACTCATCGACTATTCGCCTTGAGTTAGCCTTTGCCGGCCAAAATGTCTGGATGATTGATACCTATGCCCAGGTAAATGGCAAAGAGGAAAAAATACAGACTTACCGATTCACCAAGTCATAACTCGTTACACTCTCCAGTAACATTCCTTGCGTTATATCGTCTTAGGCTCAGGGCGATATAACGCTTTTTTTCTTAGCAGCTAATATGTATTACCAGCTGATACGCATTACCTACCGCCAGCCAGATCGATAAAACTGCCGGTCGAATAAGATGCTTTGTCGGATAGCAGCCAGCTAATTGCCTCAGCCACTTCATCAGCGCTACCGCCTCGCTGCATCGGTATCGCATTATTTTTAATAAGGCGCGCTACCCGTTCAGGCTCACCACCATCAGCATGCATTTCTGTTGCGATAAAACCGGGGCGAACACCGTTAACCCGGATACCATCGCTGGCGACTTCCAGCGAAAGTCCTTTGGTTAACGAATCTACCGCTCCCTTGGAAGCAGCATAATCAATATATTCAAACGGCGCTCCGCTGCGGGAAGCAGCCGATGAAACATTAACAATGGCGCCCCCCTTACCACCGTGAGAAAATGCCATGCGTTTTACGGCCTCTCGGCAGCACAAAAACTGGCTGGTTACGTTCGTGGTAAGAATATGATTAATTCTCTCTGCCGTCATCGCCTCAAGGCGCATTTGCGGCTGCAATATTCCGGCATTATTTACCAGGCCGGTCAATCGCCCCAGTTGCAGATCTAATGTGGCAAACAAACCAACGACCTCGGCTTCCTTCGACACATCAGCCTGTACTGCTATAGCATCCACTCCCATAGCCCGGACGTCTTCCAATACGGCCTGTGCTGCCGCTGAATCTGACCGATAGTTCAGGCAAAGATTGATGCCCTGAGAGGCTAACAGCCTTGCCGTTGCCGCTCCGATCCCCCGGCTTGCACCTGTAATCAACACAGTTTGCCTACTCATCATTTAGCCCTCTCATCACTATTAGCCCTTCTAAGCAGTCATCAAGAACAGCAACTTTCACACTACCTTCCTTGTATTAATACTATTGCTGTACATTACATTCCGGCAGAATTAACTTTTTGTCATCACAACCGATAAAGCAAAATCAAACCATCGGCGTTAACGCCTCGCGATAAAAGCAATATTTAACCTCTTAACAAAAATGAAAGCAAATCATTACAAACAGCCTCTTTCTTCACAATAATTCGTCGCAAGCATATTTGTTTACTTTATGTTCAAACTAAAAATCTTAGTGGTAATGCTTAATACTCAGCAGCTTATATAATGCTATCTTTATGCATCTTTTCAGTGCTGACCTCTCAAACTGGAAACAAACCATTTACACAAATAGTTACAGAGATGTACTAAGTTTGATATTATGCGTTACTCTTTTAGGTGGTAGATAAAGTTCCAATGAATATCAGCAGCAGGAAACATCAAAGTACAAGGTGGGTAATTAGCATTACCATCTTTGCTATCCTGCTAATGAATTTTCTCTCTTCAGTCGTCATTCTGAACCCGTCCCACTATCAGGGAGGTGGAAACTGGCTAACCGGCGAGAAAGTGCTGATCTGCACGAGTGAAGGACTCAAATGGATTAGTGTTGATTCACTCAAGCAACAAAACTCGGCTCTGTCGCAGCATGATAGCCAGGGTGAACATGGTGATATCAAATTCCACTGTCCGCTCCTAAAACACCATCAGTCAATCGGCACTTTTCCTACCGAAGCACTGTTTTTCCTGCTTGCATTGCTCTCTTTGCATCAGAAATTCCGATTAAACAACCGTAAATCGTTCTCGCAGCGTATTTACTTCATGTACGCACCCAAACATTCTCCGCCCTGCCTTAGCTCTTGTAATTAACATACGGCCAAACAGATGCCGTGAAACCGTTTTGCCGAATCACCATCCGGCAAACGAGAAATGAATAAAATGTCCTACGGCAGATGAACTGAAACAATGCCTCGACATAATAATGATTACGGAGAAAGTCATGAAAAAAATCATCAACATCATTTTGGGTAGCGCATTACTATTGAGCGGCTTTGCCAATGCACACGACTACAAAGGCGGTAACCTGCATATTGACCATCCTTGGTCTAAAGAGGTTCCACCAACGTCAGCTGTGGCAGCTGCTTTCTTCAATATCATGAACCATGGTGATGAAGGCGATACCCTGCTTCGAGCCGAATCGCCTATTGCTGGCAAAACAGAACTCCACGCTCATATCCATGAGGATGGAATGATGAAAATGCGTGAAGTTGAGAAAATTGATATTCCTGCCAATGGCACACGTACCCTAAAACCTGGTAGCTACCACATTATGTTCTTCGAGCTGCGAAAAGTACCGGCTCTTGGCGATCGCTTCCCGCTTACGCTTCACTTTGCCAAGGCGGGTACCATTGAAGTCGACGTTGCCGTTGAAGAAGCAACATATAAGCCTGACGGTCAGCAAAAAGATGAGATGAAAAGCGCTCACGCCCATCATTAAGCAGAATTAATCACATCATTTAACAGTAAAAACCGCTTGATGTTTCAAGCGGTTTTTAATTATCTACTAGTAACTCTTCTACATCTCTACGCTATTTATATAAACAGAATTAACCTCGACACCAGCTAACACATAAAGACTCTCAATAATATTAATATTATTTTTATCAATGTCGCACGAAAATATCACCTCCGGAATTCTAATAACGAGCAGATACTATCTACTTGTTATGGAAATATTTTCTAGATTTCCATAACATCTTTTATTAGTCTTAATAATATATTGGCCTTACAAGGTGTTAGATATGATAGTAACCGATGTAGACCAAATAACACCAGAGAACATAGAGCACATCCTGAAAAGGATTGTAGATGAAGTGGGCGCTTACATCTATGTAAAAGATGCTGAAGGCAAGTATATATACGCCAATAAACAGACTTGCCAGCTATTCAATTGCAGCGTTGATAAGATACAGGGTACTGATGATAGCCAATACTTCAGCCCATCATTGTTAGAACAAATTATAGAA
>NZ_JAKRFQ010000601.1 GCF_022347985.1 Photobacterium sp. OFAV2-7 | reverse complement strand
ACAATCGTCTTACTTGTTAATCTGAGAAGCCGCAGTATCCAAAGCTTCTTTAACTGTCTGACGACCAAGTAGTGCATTTTCGATAGCTGCACCTTCGGCGAACCAGTAAGCTGTCATTTCAGGAATGTTAGGCATGATTTCACCGTTTTGGGCATTGGTCATCGTAGCCGCAATACGGCTGTCTTTAGCCAGAACGTTCTGGAATGACTTCAGTGTTACCGCACCAAGAGGCTTGTCATCGTTGACCATCTTCAGGCCTTCGTTGGTTAGCAAATAGTTCTCAAGAAACTCAACAGACAAGTCCTGGTTCGGGCTAGCGGCGTTGATGCCGGCACTCAGTACGCCAACGAATGGGTTAGAAGCGCCACCGTTAAGCGTCGGCAGTACAGCAACACCGTAGTTTAGGTTTGATTTTTCAAGGTTACCCCACGACCATGGACCATTGATGGTCATCGCGACATTACCTTTGTTGAATTCAGATTCAGAAACGGCGTAATCCATATCTGGTGAAATAACATCTTTCTTAGCCAGGTCAACCAGGAAGCTCAGACCAGCAATACCTGCGTCGCTGTTCACACCAACTTGCTTACCATCAAAGCCAGATTCCGTTTTCTTAAACGCATAACCTCCGTTGGCAGAAATCATCGGCCATGTGAAGTAAGCGTTCTTCACATCCCACATGATGGCTTTCTTGCCTTTTGCCTTCATTTGCTTCTCAATGGCATACAGCTCTTCCCATGTCTTTGGTGGTTCAGGAAGCAGGTCTTTGTTATAAATCAGAGATGGAGACTCAACGGCCATTGGGTAGCCAACCAGCTTGCCATCGTACGTCACCGCATCCCAGCTGAAATCGACAAACTTGTCTTTAAACTCTGCAGAAGGTTTTACTTCAGCCAATAGCCCTGATTTAGCGTATCCGCCAAAACGGTCGTGAGCCCAGAAGATGATGTCCGGACCGCCACCTGTTGCTGCTACCTGCTGGAATTTCGCTTCCAGAGACTCAGGGTACTGAACGTTAACTTTGACACCAGTATCTTCTTCGAACTTTCGGCCAACTTCTGCAAGGCCGTCATAACCTTTATCGCCGTTAATCCAAATCAGGATTTCACCTTCCTGCATGGCAGAGGCTGCCATTGGAAATGCCAGCGCAGTTGTAAGAGAGCAAAGAGTCAGAGTTTTCAGAACACGTTTCATAGTCGATTTCCGTTGTAATTTTTGTGAACAGGGGCATTCTCCTCCCCCCCATGCAGATGAGCATCATCCCCCTGCCTACGCCCCCACCCTGTTTTGCTCAACTATGTGAAACTGAACACATTTTGTTGGACAAAAACGCAAGCGGCGAAGGTAATCCTCCGCCGCTTTCTTAACCGATAAAAAACTGACTACTCTTTTTGATTCAGGCCTAACCTGTTCGCCAAAGGTTCAATAGCCCATCCCTGAACAATCACAGATATCAACACAATAAAGAACACCATATGCATCATTTGCTGTGCCCCTGCGACGCCTTCAGCCGCAGGGATCAAGGCAAAGACAATCGGCGTTGCTCCTTTCAGTCCGATAGCGGAAATGAAGAGCTTCTTCTTGGTACTCACCGCTTTGAACGGTAAAAAGCTAATAAAGACCGCCAGCGGACGGGCAACAAACATCAATATCAACGCCGGAATAATGGCTACCCAGGCATCGCCAATAAGTTCCCTGGGGAAAAACTGCAAACCAAGAATAATGAACATCAAGGCCTGCGCCAGCCATGAAAGACTATTAAAGAAGTGTTTACTTACTTCCTTGCCCCGTCGCAATCCATTTCCTATTACGACACCGGAGACATAGGAAGCAATCAAGATATTTCCACCCAGTACATCACTGCCGTAAGCTGCAATAACAAAGCATGCCAAGATGAATACCGGGATCAGCCCGTATTCTTCAAGCTTGATTTTATTTAGTAAGGTCACGCCCCCCAGCCCGACCAAATAACCGGCACCGATCCCCACGACGATTTGCTGAATCAGTTCAATGCCAATGTCAGCTGCTCCCATCGACTGCCCGGTACTAACAATCATCCCGGTCAGGATCACTACCAGTAACAATGCCACGGGATCATTGGTTGCCGATTCAAACTCAAGGACGGTATCGGTACTTTCTTTTAACTTGAGCTTTTTCGACTCCAGAATAGAAAATACCGCAGCGGCATCGGTAGACGAGACAACAGCGGCAAATAGCATGCAAGTCAAAATATCAAAGTCGAGCACAAAATACAGAATCCCACCCATAATGCCTGTGGTAAACACGACCCCGGCCGTAGAGAGCATCCCCCCTTCTTTATAAGCAACAAGAATACTGGACTTTGAGGTATTCAGCCCTCCGACAAACACAATGACATTAAGAGCCAAAGAGCCAATAAAAGACGTCAGCTCAAGATCATCGTATACAAAATCGAACTCGCCGTTGCCAAACAACAAGCCAACACCGATGAATATCAGTAAAGATGGCAGGCCAAGGGTTTTCGACGGCTGATGAAGCAAAATACCTATTGCCGTCAATACGGCCATTCCCAACATTGTGAACTCTGTACTCAATACAAGACTCCTAACATGTTCTCTGAACAACAATACCCCAGAAGCATTGATAATTCAGATATAAAGCAAACAAAGACTGAAGCAATTTAAAGAAAGCACCATAAATCGCATTTAGTTCAGGGATAACTCAAGTAAATACAGCCAAAGTCATGAAAGTTTAGACTGATACGTTCTAACCTGCCATTAAAAAGTAATGAGATAAAACATCAAAATCAATAGATAAAAGGCATACTGACACATTTTGCAAATAAAAAGACGCTTCGCGCTAAAAACTAACTAAAGCCTCATTAAAATCATGTTTTATTTATTCAGGACACTTGCTATCCACCATCCCTGCTTCGGAACAAAAGCTGTAATGCCAGATAACACCGTGTCTGTCGTATTCCGTATCTGTCGTAGTGAACCTGGAAGATCATCACTTCTGTGTAATAAATGACAAAAAACATGTTCTATATGTATACCCAAACAACCCTAAACAGGTTTATTTGGATATAGGCGACAAGCTGTTACAAGGAGAAGAATGATGAAGTTGAAAGCACTACTTATTGCCGTCAGCTTATTCTCTGTCAACATTGCTGTGGCATCTGATCACTGTAGCTGGTACATCGAAGATCGAGGCTGGTGTACACCGTATTTCCCAACCAGTGATCCGTACCCTTCTAAAGGTAAGTGAATGAAATGAATCCTCTGATGTAACAAAGCCGCTG
>NZ_JAKRFQ010000600.1 GCF_022347985.1 Photobacterium sp. OFAV2-7 | reverse complement strand
ACCGACCTCTTTAATTGTGAGTTTTTCTATTTCAGATATGGATTCGTTGTTTTCAAGAAGGATAATCATATTGTGTGGCAATTTATTACTATCAATAATTACGATAGACAGATAGTCTTTCTTTAACATTAAATAAATTGATTTTGGTCGTTTTTTATTTGATGTTGAAATTAATACATTATTAATAGAGTCTGAAATAATATCAATGAACTCATCGTTATCTGAATAAATCTTTAATATGCTATCTGAGTAAACTTGATTAGGTGTTATAGATTTACTAGGCGTAACCTCACGAATATATGGTAAGTATGGAGCATCTCCTATTAAGTAAAATGAAATCATGAAAATTAGAGAACCAGAAAAATATGGCCATTTTTTCTTTGCAATATTAAGTGGCTCAATGCTTATTTGTGGTGAGGATATATTTATCGGAGAAGCAATGGCAGCACTATCGTTATTCTTATCTTCGCAAGTTTCCTCTTTCGAGATGTCTTTGACTATTTCGCTCTCGAGTTTATAACCTACTTTTGCGATGGTTTTAAGCCACTTTTGCTCTTTGCCGTTATCACCTATTAGAGTACGTATATTGCTGATAGCCTGAGTGATAGAGCTGTCAGAGACTATCTTCCCTGGCCATGCCTTTTCAAGGATTGTTTCTTTAGAAACAACCATGCCAGCTTCAGAACAGAGTGCCAATAAGACTAGAAAGTCATGGCTGCCAATACGCTTTTCTTCATTGGTCTCGGAATGGCGCAAAAGTGATGCATCTTTGATGAGAATCCAATCTTTTATTTTATACATTAAAGCTCTCACTTCTTGTTCAAGTCGCAACGTAAGAGTTACTTTTTGTTGCTTTATTAATCGTATGCCAACTGACTTGTTCGATAACAAGAGTGCCCAACATTACCATTATTAAATTAGTTTGATTGCTCCATGAATCATAATTGTTAATTTTATCATGTTTTTTTGATATAAATAGGAGTAGAGTAAAAGCTTCATCTCGTTAGGTGTCATTGTTATTTGAGCTTTCTTATACATAAATTCGACTTATTCAAACGTTGTAGTTTGAAAATGTGGTAACTATGATGCATATAAAATGGATTCGAAAGTGTATCTTCATGTTAAATGAAAGTATTGTTTTATGGGATGGATGTCTTATATTAGCAAGTGCAAATATTAGTGTTTCATCATATATGTTGTTCTGACAATGAACACGTGTTGTAGGAGTGAAATAGCACTATCGTTCTTTTCTGTAGAAAATGGAAGTATTTATAAAAAGAGAATTACAAAAAATTAATCGAATAATAGTATATTTGTTTTGATGTCAAATTAATTTGGAAATTAATACATTTTTAACTTTTATAATATTAATGCGATTTAATTGAATCTTAAAACACATGCTTAAGCTCAAATATATTAATGAAAGGTATGCTTGTTCTATATCGTTTCTGTGATTTAAGTCAGCTTAAACAGTTTGAGCTGGTATTTGGCGAATATGCATATTGTGAATGAATGTAGTACCTCATCACGAGGATGGATAATGGCACACATGCTATGCACGAACGGAATATATTTATTATGCTCAAGTTGCTATGCTCAATGTTGCTTTGATGGGAGCAAATTAATCAATAAGTATGTCTCCTGGCATATCCATACCTTGAAGCTATGAATCAAAAAAAGCCCGGTTAGCGGAATTAATTTGAAGTATGAATTAATTATAACGTGCATATCATTTAATTGTTCGTGCCTGATAAATCAGACTAATTTACCCTTGGTTAAGCTCACTTAGTTAATAATTGTTCATAGAATTTCTTTTTAATTGATTTTCATTGGCTAATGTTAGTGATGGGAATTGTTATCAAAGCATAATTTTACTTGCTGGCTGTTATCAACAAGATGTGAATTAGGGTGGGTGAGCAATGGAAATGGACTGGGCCAATGGGGTCTTAAAGCTAAGTTCTTTTTTTGCAGTGACGATAGGTATTCTTGTTCTGTTTGTCGGTCGTCGCCTCAACAAGATGTTCGCGCCGCTGCGCGAGTTTAGTATTCCCGAACCAGTTACTGGCGGGATCCTATTTTCCGTTTTGATCGCAGTCGTCTATGTAGTCGCTGATATTGAAATAGAGTTTGACTTGATGGCGAGGGATATCCTGCTGGTGTACTTTTTTACCACTATCGGTATCAATGCCAGCCTGAAGGATCTGCTTAAAGGAGGGATCCCTCTAGTGGTGTTGTTAGCTATCACGATTGGTTACATGCTGGTCCAGAATTTCACCGGGATCAGTGTTGCCGCTATGTTTGGTCTGGATTCTGCTGTTGGTATGCTGGGAGGTAGTGTTTCTCTGATCGGCGGTCATGGGACGGCGATAGCCTGGGCTCCCCGTATTTCGGAAGGGTTTGGTATTTCTAATGCGATGGAGATCGGTATTGCCTGTGCGACCTTTGGCCTGATCCTGGCCAGTTTGATGGGGGGACCAATCGCGAAATTCCTGATCACTCGCTACGATCTCAAGCCTGATCACAAAGAGCAGCTGGATGTCGGTGTTGCTGACGAATCGCAAAATGGTGATGGAACAATAACCGGCTTCGATTTTCTCGATGCGATTTTTGCAATTCACGTCTGTGCGATTTTGGGTTTTATTCTCAATGAAACCATTGCAGAGCTAGGTCTGCAGCTACCATTGTTTGTCACCTGCTTGTTTGCCGGGATTGTGATAACAAATTTAGTCCCGGATGCTTATCCTCGGATTTCCGGAACCAAGTGGCCGTCACGCAAACCGGCGATTGCTCTAATTGCTGACGTGTCACTGGGTACCTTTTTGGCGATGTCGCTAATGAGTATGCAGTTATGGACTTTGGTGGACTTGGCAGGGCCGATTTTCGCGATACTCGGTGCGCAGTTCATTGTAGCGATTGTGGTTAATATCTTCATCGTATTCCCTGTCATGGGTAAAAACTACGATGCCGCCGTTGTGTGTGCGGGCTTTGGTGGTATCTCGCTTGGCTCGACCCCGACGGCAATGGCCAATATGTCCGCGGTATCCCAGCGCTACGGTAACTCGCATCAGGCGTTTATTATCGTGCCTTTGGTGTGTGCATTCTTTATCGATCTGGCCAACGCGCTGATTATTCCTTACTTCCTGGCGAACTTCTAACCGTAAGGATGCGCTTGTAGCTATTGCTGGCTGGAAGCTTAATTGACGGCTCCTTTGGGAGTCGTATATTTTATAAACTGGAAGCATACTTGCTTCAGGTTAATCAAAATCAGTTTAATGATCGGG
>NZ_JAKRFQ010000599.1 GCF_022347985.1 Photobacterium sp. OFAV2-7 | reverse complement strand
TAACTGGAAAGTAATGCTTGGATTTACGCTGACCAGGGAATTTCATGTGTGAAAGCTATCGGTTTTAAGGAATTTTGTTCGATTGTATCACAGAAATGGGATTTACATCCCACTTCATTGCGTGACGAAGAAGAATTTGATTCTTTTGCTTCTTTTTTGAACGCACAAGCAGAGTTAATAATAACTAAGAGGTATAAGGTGTTGTTATTAGGTGCTTTAATCTTCGCCATTAATAATTACAGCTGCAATTTACTGCAGCTGTAAGAGAACGAATTAAGCAGGAATTATGAACTTAATAGTTTCGGGTTATGGGCCTTCGAGCCCCCTACAGGTCGGTTAACAGAGATAGAACGACCTTTCTTCATTCCTTTTTCATAATCATCAGTGAGCGCTTTCATTGCGTCCTGAAGCTGTTTTTTGAAGGTTTCACGGTCAATATTTTCAAACTCTTTATCGATATAGTTTGTCATGCGTTTATCATGATCATCATCGGTGTTGAGTTCTGGGAGTTTTTCCAGTGCTCCTTCAATCCAACCCGCTAGGAATGAGCTAACGCGACGGGTAACTTCTGCCGAACTGGTACCGGTACCGGCAAAACTATTTCGAAACTGACCAGTTTGCTGGTTCATTTCGCGATAGACGACATCAAATGCAAAGGCCGCGAAGATGGCACGTTCGGCAACGCCAATAAATTCAGCCTGCTTTAGCCCTTTGTAATTGGTTAGTACACACTCAACCCCGAAACGGCGATTGATGCCTCGGATAATTTTGAGGATTTGCTGACTGATGTCGGTTGGCAGAAGTGTCGAAGACTTGGTTTTGCCCATCTGAATGAATTCAATATCATCTTGTTCAAGGCCGTACTTGAGCATCAGACGGTGTGCCATCTTGATTGCTTGTGCAGCTTCATTGACGTTCGCAGAGTTACCCAGCTCTAGGCATTTAGCAATTTTCTTCAGCGCCTTTCGCTTCTGTTCAGACATCCAATCACACTCGTTCAGAAAAGGGGCACGTATTTTAACGCTTTATGTTGAACAGTACAATTTATATACCCAAGCTACCTCAAGATGCAGGATTCAGAGTGAGACCAGCGGGCTCAGTTCAAGGAAAATAACGGTAGGAATGGTAGCCCCTTTCAACGTTATTTGACACAGAAATGGGTTCGCTGGCTCACTCCCAAGGGGCGAGTTTACTTGGCTTCTATGCGTTGTTACCGATTATTGATTTAGAGCCACTAGATCTTCAAATCGGCGCCTAGCCTAGTAGCCAAGTAATTCTCGCTGAAACGAGCATCTTGAGGTAGCTTGGGTATATTTATTAAATAGATAAACCGAGGTCATTTATAACGAATAAACAAGCAGAACCAGTACTGACTTTACAGTGCCTGTAAACCGCAGTACCGCTGGCTATTGCGAATACTTTCAGCAAGCGCTATAAATTCGCGTTCGAGTAGGGTAAGCAATTCCTGATTATTTTTGGGAAGTGCCGCTTGCCTGCTCTTGTCTACCTATTAGCTCTTCCTCCGGTTTAAGCTGCCTGGCTTGTTTTTCATGCAGGGCTTCAATTAGCTTGCGGTCCAGCTCGGCGAAATACAAGTCTTCTTCTGCTTTCCCTTTCAGACGCATGTTTTCAATGAAATCAACCATGATACCTGCCTCTCGTCATCCACTTATTTTAATAGTAGTTGATGAGCCGAAATGGATTCCAACGAAGGTGCCCCAATTATTCTTATCTTGATCTTGAGCAGGTTCTCAAGCGGGACGGGGCTTTGAAATGTGATCAGAAAAATGCAGCAGGCAAGGGTGAATGCAAGAACGTGTCCTTCTTGCATTCAGCTAGACAATTATTCTGTTCGAAGGCCGGAACTATCGAAGACGACGGAATACTACACCGTTATCAAGAATATCGGTCCATGGCTGGTAATCCAGCCCCATATCGAACACATATTCAGTGATCAGGCTTCGTGCCGTCGTCAGTAACGCATCAGCTTTCCAAGGCTTTTCAAAGTAGCTTTCTATCCGGGCACGGTTAATCGCAGCGATTGTGTCCTGATGGGTCGCCTGCCCTGTCAGCAGTACTTTCTTAGTCTGGGTAAAACGCGGATCCTGAGAAATATCAGTCAGCAGTTCCACGCCAGTTTTCCCCGGCATCACATGATCCGAGATCACCAGGGCAATGAACTCCCCCTCGGCATCCAGCTCATCCATCAGCTCCAACGCTTCATCGGCCGACTCGCAGTCTTCCACATGAAAGAAGTCATTCAGCGGCGCCAGATCTTTGAGTACCGCACTCAGTACTTCTCTTTGATCATCTACACAGATGATATTTAGCTTTTCCATAACCATCCCTTACGCGATTGGCAATTTTATTCGAAATTTGGTTTTCTCCGGATCGCTCTTAAGTGCAATCGTACCGCCATAGCTATGTACAATACGTAACACGATAGACAGACCCAGCCCCAGGCCAAATTGCAGACCACCTTTTTTGGTGGTGAAATTTGGCTGAAAAACTTTCCTCCGTGTTGCCTCATCGATCATCGGGCCGTTGTTACTGATGGTAATGAGCAACCGGTTCTTTGAATGACGGGTGATAATCTCAATCTGCGGCTCTGGGGTATCCTCCATAGCATCACAGGCATTTTTGATGATATTCACCCACACCTGTACCAACTCAGTGGTACTGGCGGTAATTGTTGGCAATACTGCCGGACGTAGTACGACATTGACCCGCCGCAAGTTGCTTTGCAGCAGCGATAACGATTTATGGATCGTATCGTTGATGTCGATATCAGGCTGACGGGCATGATCGGTCCCGCCAAGCTGTTTCACTGAACGGACAATACTGGCCGCATGCTTTTACGCCCGCCGCATATCATGCAGATCACCCCCCATATCCCAGGACTGCAATGCCTCGTCTAGGTTTTCCAGCCAGTAATCCGGGATATCGCCCTTCGGCTGTGCCCGTGCTAACTGGCGGGCCTGATCGCGATCAAGGCCATACTTCTCTTGCAGCTCCTTGGCTCTTTTCCTGGCCTCAGCTGAAGTTGACGACTGCCCGGCACAGATGCCGAGGTCTAGAAACGGACTAACCTCGGGTTTACTTTCGTCCAAAAACTGACAAATAGCGTTCTGCAATCCCTCCGTCTTACTGCTCAGTACCCCGACGGCATTATTCAGCTCATGGGCAATGCCTGCGGCAAGCTGGCCTAATGTCGTCATCTGCTCTGCCGCATAGAGCTTTTGCAAAGCCTTCTCTTTTTCCAGCGCCTGAATACCGGTGAT
>NZ_JAKRFQ010000598.1 GCF_022347985.1 Photobacterium sp. OFAV2-7 | reverse complement strand
GCTGTTCACGCTCACCAATATGGACGGCACACCGGCAGTCACCTCATCAATTGGTCTGGCTGTCGCCATCATGTTCATCTTCAAATTTGTCGGCGCCAATATGTTCCGTCTCTATCTGAACATCACCGAAGGCAAAGAAGATAAATCCGCACAACAACCAGAACTAAATAAGGAAACGGCATAATGGCAACTGCAAAAAAACCAATGGTGACTGATATCTTCGTCGAGGGTGCCAAAAAAGGCTGGACCATTGCCACTACCTCGACAGTTCCAAACGTACTGATGGCATTTGTAATTATCAAAGCGCTGCAAATTACCGGAGCACTGGATGTAATGGGCAGCCTGTTCTCGCCTGTTATGGCAGTTTTCGGTCTGCCCGGCGAAGCGGCAGCCGTACTAATCGGTGCCTGGATGTCGATGGGAGGTGCCGTTGGCGTGGTTATTACCCTATTTGATCAGGGCATCCTAAACGGCCAGCATATCGCAATTCTGGCACCGGCCATCTACCTGATGGGTTCTCAGGTGCAGTACATGGGCCGGATCATGGGCCCTATCGGCACCGAAGGGCGCTACATTCCGGTTATGATTGCCCTGTCTGTCCTCAATGCATTCGCCGCCATGTTTGTGATGAACATTCTCGTTTAATTCTCAGAGAGGGGGGCTTTCGGCTCCCTCTTTCCTGCTGCCTTTTCGTCCCTGCTGCGACAGGGAGCATTTTTCAGGAGTGACTATGAACACCTCGCAACAAACTTTTTCTCTGCAGGAGTATCTGGAGGAATTACGCCCGCTTATCAATGTCGACTGCGGTACGCTAACCACCGAAGGCATTGAGGTTATTGCCCAGCAAATGGCAGATAAGTATCTGGATATGGGCTGGTATGTTAAGCGTGTTGACTGCGGTATTGCAGGCACTGGCCTGGAAGTTCGCAACAACCCCGATAGCAAAGACATTGATGTCTTGCTGATAGGCCACATGGACACTGTCTTCCCAGTCGGCACCGTGGCAGCTCGCCCAATGACAGTCGATGAGAAGCACGCCTATGGACCGGGCGTGTCTGACATGAAATCCGGCTTACTGAATGTTGTCTATGCCCTGCGTGACATGGACAAAAGTACACTCGATAAGCTGTCTATTTGTATCTGCATGAACCCAGATGAAGAAATCGGCTCGTTGCATTCTGAAACGTGGCTGAAAAGTGTGGCGGTGAATGCCAAACATGTCCTAGTCGCCGAAGCTGCCCGTGCCGACGGCTCGCTCGTCAAGGCACGCAAAGGGATGGCGCGTTACCGTCTGACTTTCTCAGGCAAAGCTGCCCATGCCGGTAACGATCCGCAAAGCGGTCGAAGTGCCATTACCGAGATGGCCAACTGGATCCTTGGCATCAATGCGCTCACCAACTTTGAGTCAGGCACAACCCTCAATGTCGGCGTTGTCAAAGGCGGAGCGGGTGCCAACATCGTCCCGGATCACGCCGAAGCCGTAGTCGATGTTCGCTTCTGGGACAACGACGAGTATGCCGATGCTGATGCCAAAATCCGTGCAATGGCAGAAACCCCTTTTGTTGACGGCGTCGCGATAACCATTGATCGTGAAGCCCATAAGCCTTCGATGGTACCGACGAAGAAAACCGAAGCGCTGATGGCACTGGTTGAAGAATCAGGCAAAGAGCTGGGTATTGATATCAAGTGGCAGGAAGTAGGCGGCGGCTCAGATGCCAACCTGACGGCTGTACTGGGTATTCCTACCCTAGATGGTTTGGGTCCGGCCGGGGCAGGCTTCCACAGTGCCGATGAATACCTTGAGCTTGATACGATTGAACCTCGCATTCAGCTACTGAAAAGAGTGCTGACCAAGCTCGCAAACTAATACCAAACGCGATGAAAACGATACAGGGCGCCCTTCGCGCCCTGTGTATTAGTACTGATTGTCCTGCCGCTCATAGTCTCGCTGAGAGCACCGGTGCCGATTGCCGGTATACCTTTTCATAAATTTTGCTCTGACCGCACACAGGTGCCTTTGGGACTCATGAAGCACTTCTTTTCTTAGCTTTCTTTCCAGTTTGCACGCTTTCATTGTCAACCTCGGTACAGACTTCTATACCCAAACTACCTCAAGATGCAGGATTCAGAGTTACATCAGTACTCAACATCTAAGGATAAATCTGCTCATATCGATTTTAGCAACAACGTCCTTTATCCTTGTCTACTAGTCCTTCAATGTCCTCACAATTAGTGAAGCCAGTTTTTCTAGATATGCGCGATCAGCTCGGCGCTTGGTGATAATCATGCGCCAGTAAACCATACTACCGAGCATATCCAGTGCCATATCGATATCGACATTCTCCCTAATTTCCTTTCGGTTGATTGCATTAAGTAAGACCTGTTCTGCGCTTGCTCTACGCTGAACCTGTACTGTCGAACGTATACCAGCTGCCAATTCCGGCGTACGTCCCATTTCAGCATGTAAGTCGGGAAGGATGCGAGCAATTAAAGTATGGCGAAGGAGCCTCCTCAACTGGAGCAGTATCTGATAGATGTCACAATGCAGGTCTCCAGAATTCGGTACCACAATTAAATCAACACCCACTTTGTTGACCAAATCCGTCACCATGGCCAGTTTTGACGGCCAGCGACGGTATATTGCGGCTTTACCCACTCCGGCCCGCTTGGCAACAGATTCAATAGAAATAGCTGCATAGCCGGTAGCCGCCCACTCCTGAAACAAGGCTTGCTCAATGGCTTTAGTCACTGATTCTTTTTTTACTGCAGCGCCGCTCGGCTTACGACGCTGAGAACTTTTTTCGTTGATACGATTGCGTTCCATCGATATGCAAGGGGAGATACCATGACGGATAATCCAGCAGGTTTTGCTAGTTTTTCAGAAATGCTCAAACGCGCTCTTGGTGCCAAAGTTGACCAGTCAGCGCAAAGTTTTATCGAAATGGTCACACAGGACTGCGTAATGGAATTCCCATATGCACCTGAAGGTGGCGTGAAAAAGGTTGAGGGCAGCGCAGCGCTAGCCAGCTACCTGACAAGAGTGAGCAAACTGGTGAACATTGATCAGATAAGTGAGCCGACAGTGCATCAGACGTTGAACCAGGATGTGGTGATTCTGGAATTTGACTGTAACGGTCAAGGATTAGCAACAGGACGCCCCTATAACCAGCGTTACATCTCGGTTATCACGCTTAACCAGGGACAAATACAGCACTATCTGGACTATTGGAATCCGCTTATAGCCATGGATGCTATCGGAGACCTGAGTGCACTGGCAATGAAA
>NZ_JAKRFQ010000597.1 GCF_022347985.1 Photobacterium sp. OFAV2-7 | reverse complement strand
AAGATTGGCCGGATGCAAAGGATCACCGCCGGACAATGACAGCCCGCGGCGCTTGATTCGAGTATCGTTCAAGTCCGAGATGATCTGATCTTCCATCTCCTGGGTAAATGGGTGACCACAGTCCAGTCGCCAGGTGTTTTTGTTATAACACCCCCGGCATTGATGCTCGCAACCGGAGACAAACAACGTACAGCGTGTCCCGGGGCCATTGACAACATCAACAGGATAATAGTTAAGGTAATTCATTATCTATCTCGCCAAAAAAAGAAGTGCCACTCATGGCACTTCTGCATTCGTCGTCTTGAAACACTTAGCCTCTTTCGGCTCCGCAGTTACATGTGCTTGACGCGACGCTTCACTTCTTCCTGCTTGCCGAAGTTAAACGGCCGTGCATCCGGACTACCCAGGTAGCCACATACGCGACGAGTTACGGAAACCTTCGATGGGTTGTGGTTGCCACACTTCGGACAGGTAAAGCCTTTGCTGGTACAGTCAAATTCACCCATAAAACCACATTCGTAGCATTCATCGATCGGCGTATTGGTACCATAGTATGGAACACGGCTGTAGCTATAATCCCATACGTCTTCCAATGCCTCGACATTGTGCTGAATGTTCGGGTATTCGCCGTAGCAGATAAATCCACCGCTGGTAATTTCCGGGTACGGCATTTCGAAATCAATCTTGTCGTATGGGTTTACTTTCTTCTCAACATCCAAGTGAAAGCTGTTCGTGTAGTAGCCCTTGTCAGTGACACCTTCTACAACACCAAACTCTTTGGTATCGATGGCACAGAAGCGGCTACATAGGTTCTCGCTCGGAGTACTGTAAAGGCTAAAGCCATAACCCGTTTCTTGTTTCCAGCGGTTCGTAGCCTGTTTCAGGTACTGAACAATTGCGATGGCTTTTTCGCGCAGCTCCTGGCTATCAAATACGTGCGTTTCCGTTCCGTAAAGGGCATTAATCGCTTCATGAATGCCGATGTAGCCTAGAGAAATCGATGCACGGCCGTTCTTGAAAATTTCAGCGACATTATCATCCGGCTGAAGTCGTACGCCACATGCCCCTTCCATATAGAGAATTGGAGCAACACGTGCTTTCACACCTTCAAGACGGCTAATACGGGTTTCCAGAGCACGTCGTGCCAACGCCAGTCTGTCGTCTAGCAGGCTATAGAAGCGCGCTTCGTTACCTTGAGCCATCAAGGCAATACGTGGCAGGTTCAAGCTAACAACGCCAAGGTTATTACGACCTTCGTGGATCAGCTCACCGTTCTCCTCGTAGGCATCAAGGAAGCTACGACAACCCATCGGTGTTTTGAATGAACCTGTCACTTCAACGACTTTGTCATAATTCAGGATATCCGGGTACATGCGTTTAGACGCACACTCAAGCGCAAGCTTCTTGATGTCATAGTTCGCATCACCCGTTTTGTGGTTCAGCCCGTCTTTGATAGCAAACACCAGCTTAGGGAAGACTGCAGTTTTACGGTTTTTCCCCAGACCCTCAATACGGTTTTTCAGAATAGACTGCTGAATCATGCGAGATTCCCATGATGTACCCAAGCCAAAGCCAAAGGTCACAAACGGCGTCTGGCCGTTAGCAGTATGCAGTGTATTTACTTCATATTCCAAAGACTGGAACGCATCGAAACACTCTTTCTCGGTACGGGCCTTGGCAAAAGCTTCTGGCTCAGCAATACCCCATTCCTGAGCGATCTCAAGGTGCTTGTTAAAACTGACTGTCACATAAGGAGCAAGCACTTCGTCGATACGGTTGATGGTGGTACCGCCATAGATATGGCTGGCTACCTGGGCAATGATCTGCGCAGTAACCGCAGTGGCAGTCGAAATAGATTTCGGCGTATCAATCTCGGCATTCCCCATCTTGAAACCGTGCGTCAGCATACCGTTCAGGTCAATAAGCATGCAGTTGAACATCGGGAAGAATGGTGAATAATCCAGATCATGGAAGTGGATATCACCCACTTCATGCGCCTTAACAATATCACGAGGCAACAAATGCTGCTTCGCATAGTGCTTAGCCACAATCCCAGCCAGAAGATCGCGCTGAGTCGGGATCACCTTGCTGTCTTTATTTGCATTTTCGTTTAGCAGAGAAGCATTGCTTTGCTCAATCAAGCCTCGGATTTCACCGTTAAGCAGGCTTTTTTTCTCACGGGCGATATCGCGATCATGACGATATTCAATATAGGCACGTGCGACCTCCTTGTGCGGACCTACCATCAGGTGATTTTCAACCGCATCCTGAATGACGTGAATGTCAACTTCTTGAACAGACATAAACTGAGAAAGCACACCGTCAGCCACCGACGCTGCATACGCCTCGTTCATCGCTTCTACTGATTCGGCTGCGCTTAACACCGCCTCTTTAATACGCTTGGTATTAAACGGTACACGGCATCCATCACGCTTAATCACAACAGGTTTCACACGGGGCTCCTACGAAAATGACACTGTCACTTAAACACAAAATATAGGGTCTAGTGATTGGGCTAATACAAGATGTGGTGTATTAGGCGAGAAATCCGAAAAACAAACATTGATCTAAATCAGTTTTATTAAAGGACAGTACAGGGAACAACCGATGATTTTGAGCTAGTGCCAAAAAATGAATGTAAGCTTTTTTCTCAGCCTTTTTGTCAACAAATTTATTGCTTTCAATGCCGCTTTTTTAAAAAAATAGTCCTTGCAAATCGACAAATTTGGCGGGCTGATTTTCTGCCTGAATGGATTATCTCGTTACCCATTTCTGATCACCGTGTAACTAACAAGTATGACAACACCCTCTTCTTTATCGCTGCCTTCCAACATCACTCAAAATACCAAAATATACCTCGCTTGTTACCACCGCTGCCCCTCTAATCTTCATATCCGATAGTGACCTAGGTAAAACTCTTGCAGCGACGACTAATCAATATCGCCCTGACCATGATCTTAATGCTGCCTCCAGTGGTCTGCAGTGATGCACCCGATCACCAGGTCAACCCGTTTCCCCCTCTCAGTATCGTCAGCTGGAATATGCAATGGCTAAGCATCGGCAGTAATAAAGCGAAAATTACCCGGACGGCTCCTGACTATCGGCAGCTTGCTGGAATTGTCAGAGAGCTTTCTCCCGATATCCTTGCCTTCCAGGAAGTGGATAGCGTTAAAGCCATACAGGCTATACTGCCTCCCGCCGGCTATAAGATCTTTCTCTCGGATAGGCGTCACTCCCCGACGGAAATTTTCCCCGATATCAACCAGTACACCGGATTTGCAAG
>NZ_JAKRFQ010000596.1 GCF_022347985.1 Photobacterium sp. OFAV2-7 | reverse complement strand
TTTGAGGACTTTGAGCAAGACAACAATTGCTTGCCGACGGTGGAAGAATTCAGAAAACTGTTTTCTGGATATGCGGATCAATATATTGGCCCTATGGATGAGCTTAGTGTTGAAGGGATCACCAAGAACTTTGAAAAACATCAATCTAGGGAGCAGAAAATATGGCGGGCAGTGAACGAACTTGAAGCCGAGCAACGTTTCTTAAGGTCTGAGCAATAATTGCAATGCCCCGTTTGTCTTTGACGATGGTTACTCTGATCGAAGTAACTATCGTCTTTTTTGTTCATTTCTGAGCTTTCTGGCTCTGATTGCAAGAGAAGCCTTTGATGAAGGCAACTTGCCAAGTTGTTGGCATATATTCCAGCCTGCGTCTGCAACCTTGTCTATGTCGATGCCTGTTTCGATTCCTAGCCCGTTGCAGAGGTAGAGCACATCTTCTGTCGCCACGTTTCCGCTCGCCCCGTCGGCATAAGGGCAACCACCAAGGCCTGAAGTGCTGCTGTCGATGACAGTTATTCCCATCGTCAGCGCTTGGTAGATATTGGCAAGTGCTTGACCCCATGTGTCATGGAAATGAACGGCGAGTTGGTTGACGGGAATACGCTGGCTTACCGCCTCAAGCATTGTTGCAATGCGTAATGGAGTGGCGGTTCCTATTGTGTCGCCAAGTGAGATTTCATAACAACCAAGGTTGAGCAACTCGTTGGCGACTTTAGCCACTTTGGCGGGTGGCGTTGCACCATCGTAGGGGCAATCGGCAACACATGAGAGATATCCCCGAACTGGTATTTGGTATTGCTCGGCCAGTTCCATCACAGGTTCGAACCGTTTTAGACTTTCACTAACCGAACAGTTGATGTTGTGTTGGCTGAAGCCATCCGAGGCAGAACCAAATATCGCGACTTGATCCGCACCAGCCTGCAAAGCGAGTTCGAAGCCTTTTACGTTTGGTGTCAGTGCTGAGTAGGTGATGCCAGAATCACGGTTAATCTGGTTCATTACAGAGAGTGAATCGGCCATTTGTGGTACCCACTTGTGGGAGACAAATGCACCGGCCTCAATATGCTTCAGCCCCGTTTTTGAGAGCTGGTTGATAAAGTTAACCTTGTCAGCGGTCGTGACTAGATTTTCATTTTGCAGGCCGTCTCGTGCGCCGACTTCAACAATAGAAACATGCTTGGGTAAAATCGACATCAGGGCTCTCCGTCTGTTATTTTTCCGGATCAATACGCACGAGTAGTTCGCCATGATCCACTTGATCACCGAGTGCGAATAGCACTTTTGAAACAATGCCTTTGTATGGCGCTCTGACGGTATATTCCATTTTCATGGCTTCTATAACTAACAGAGGCTGGTCCTTGTCGACGCTATCACCCGGTTGGCTGAGTAGGGCAGTGATGATGCCATTCAGGGGAGCAATGGCTTGATTTTCTTCTTCATTATGTAAATGGACATGGTCAGTGTCGTTACCGATGAAATAATTATCATGCCAGGTTTGATAATAAATATGCTGCTCTTCATTTGATTCAATATGCGTAAAGTGTTCTTTCTGACCATTAATTTCTATCTGGTAGCGATGCCCACCGTTGATATTGGTAATAGATAACAGGTGGATATTCTGAGCGGCCAGGTAATATTGCTGGTTATTCGTTTCTACCTGTACCAATTTGATTTGTTGGCCATTAGGTGCAAGCGCTTTTGATACTGATGTTGATAGATCTGGGAACTGAAAGAGAAAGTGACAATGTCTATCTCGGGTGTGATTCACTGCTATTTTTTGGCTCGCTGGTTGATTTAAGCGCCAATGCACAAACTGACCTTCCCGATGGATAGCTGATATTGCAGCGAATAGTGTTAGTTTGGAAATAGTTAGCAAGCCTGAGTGGTTGCTGGTCTTGTCAGCATCAGCGTTGCCTGTGTCTCTTAGCTTGGCGCGAGGTGCTTGCTCGTTGTTAAGTTCAGCTTGATGATGCTCTATAAAATGGGTTGTGAGGTCGGCATTGTTGAAAGCTGGGTGGTTAATGACCCGCTGTAGATAATCAATATTGGTTGCAGGGCCAATCAGCCTATAATCTGCAAGTGCCTGAGAAAGTGCTGTAATTGCTGTTTTTCTGGTTGAGGCCCAGACGATGAGCTTTGACAGCATTGGGTCATAATGAGAGGTGACGGTGTCACCTTGTTGGATCCCGGAATCTACCCTGACAATTGTTTGCTTGTTGCTGTTTTCTGGCTCACTAAGATGATGAATATGACCCGATGAAGGCAAGAAGTCCTGATTTGGATCCTCTGCATAAATCCTTACTTCCATCGCGTGCCCCTGATGGACTATCTCGTTTTGGCTGATTGGGAGCGGATTACCCCTGGCGATATTGATTTGCCATTCAACCAAATCTTGCCCAGTTATGAGCTCTGTAACCGGATGCTCGACCTGAAGTCGGGTGTTCATTTCCATGAAGTAAAACTGACCGGAAGCGTCAAGTAAAAACTCGACAGTACCGGCACCGATATAACCAATCGCTTTGGCAGCATCGACAGCAGCCTTACCCATTGCATGACGTAGTGATTCCGGTAGGTTGGGAGCCGGTGCCTCTTCGACTATTTTTTGATGACGTCGTTGAATTGAGCAATCACGATCAGAAAGATAGACCGCATTACCGTATTGGTCGGCAAATACTTGAACTTCAATATGCCTCGGCTCGACCAGGTATTTTTCAATAAGCAGCAAATCATCTCCGAACGATGCCGTTGATTCGCGTTTGGCGCTGGCAATCGCATCGGGCATGTCATGTTCGGACTCGACGATCCGCATGCCTTTCCCACCGCCACCGAGTGCTGCTTTGAGCAGGACAGGGTAGCCGATTTGGTTGGCTGTCGCAGTTAGTGTTTCAATGCTATTATCGTTACCGTGGTATCCCGGTATTAAGGGAACATGTGCTTGTTCCATAATGGATTTAGCATCTGACTTTGAGCTCATTGCTTTCATTGCTGAAGACGGTGGACCGATGAAAATTAAATCGTTTTCAAGGCAAGCTTCGGCAAACGATGCATTTTCAGAAAGAAAACCGTAACCCGGATGAACGGCATCAGCCTTGAGTGTCTTAGCGGCTTGTATAATCCGTACAATATTGAGGTAGGAATTTGCGGCTGGCGCTTCACCTACCAATATGGCGTGATCGGCCATGCAGACATGCTTGGCTAGCCTGTCTGCTTCTGAATAAATAGCGATGGTTTCAATGCCCATTATTTGAGCGGTCTCAATAACCCTGCACGCAATTTCACCACGGT
>NZ_JAKRFQ010000061.1 GCF_022347985.1 Photobacterium sp. OFAV2-7 | reverse complement strand
AAAGTTGCCTTTGGTACTTCTGGTCACCGTGGTACGGCTGATAAAGGTACATTCAACCAGCACCATATCTGGGCTATCGCCCAGGCTGTTGCAGAAGTACGAGCTGCTAAAGGTGTGACAGGTCCGCTGTTTTTGGGTAAGGATACTCATGCGCTGTCAGAGCCTGCATTCACTTCTACGTTAGAAGTGTTGGTTGCGAACAATGTGAAGGTAGTGATCCAGCAAGGGCGTGGCTATACCCCGACTCCGGGTGTTTCTCATGCTATCTTGTGCCATAACAAAGCCAATGCTGACAAAGCTGATGGCATTGTGATCACCCCGTCTCACAACCCGCCTCAGGACGGTGGTATCAAGTACAACCCTGTCCATGGTGGTCCTGCCGAGGGTGAACTGACTACCGCGATTGAAAAGCGTGCCAACGAGATCATTGCCAATGGTATGGTCGATGTGAAACGCGTGTCGATTGAGCAGGCATTTGCCAGTGAACTGGTGGTTGAGCAAGAGCTGGTGGCACCTTATGTCGATGACTTGGTCAATGTTATCGATATGGCAGCAATCCAGAAAGCCAACCTTAAAATCGGTGTCGATCCGCTAGGTGGTTCAGGTATTGAATACTGGCGCCAGATTGCTAGTCATTACGGCCTGGATCTGACTTTGGTCGATGAGTCTATCGACCCGTCTTTCCGCTTTATGTCGCTGGATAAAGACGGTGTGGTACGTATGGACTGTTCGTCGCCTTATGCGATGGCTGGACTGCTGGCACACAAAGACAACTACGATCTGGCTTTCGGTAACGACCCTGACTATGACCGCCATGGTATCGTTACGCCTGCCGGCCTGATGAACCCTAACCACTTCCTTGCGGTGTGTATTGACTACCTTTACCGTCACCGTCCGGACTGGAGCCAGGAAGTGGCCGTTGGTAAAACACTGGTATCCAGTGCGCTGATTGATCGTGTTGTGGCTGATCTGGGCCGTGAGCTGTGTGAAGTACCGGTTGGTTTCAAATGGTTCGTTGACGGTCTGTACTCTGGCGAGCTAGGTTTCGGCGGTGAGGAAAGTGCTGGGGCATCTTTCTTGCGCATGGACGGTACGCCTTGGTCTACCGACAAAGATGGTATCCTGCTATGTCTGCTGGCGGCTGAAATCACTGCTGTTACCGGTAAGAACCCGCAGCAGTACTACGAAGAACTGGCTGCCAAGCACGGCGCTTCGCAATACAACCGTCTTCAGGCTGTCGCCAACGGTGAGCAGAAAGCGGTACTGAGCAAGCTGTCTCCTGAAATGGTGGCTGCAGAGACTCTGGCTGGTGATGCAATCACAGCCCGTCTGACGCATGCGCCAGGTAATGGTGCGGCAATTGGCGGCCTTAAAGTGACCACCGAGAATGGCTGGTTTGCTGCGCGTCCATCAGGCACCGAAGATATCTACAAGATTTACTGTGAAAGCTTCAAAGGTAAGGAGCATTTAGCCCTTATTGAGCAAGAAGCGCAGGAAATTGTCAGCAAAGTATTTGCCGACGCAGGTCTGTAAGATTATTTAGCAGATAAAAACGCCCTTTCGAGGGCGTTTTTTTATGCCTGTAAACAGTCATTAACGGTCTCTGTTATGCGTCGGCCAATGATCGGGCACCACAAACCAGACTTGATCATCAGGGCTGACGGCTTGTGTCGGGATCGACAGTTCATTGGTATCAAGATACATATTGAGATCCTGGTAACAGGGAGGGCTGATCCACTGGGTCTTGCTCAGTTGCTTCAGTTGTAAACCTGGTGCCTGTGACTGATAACACCATTTGCCGTTCAAAGCATCTGGGTTGATGGCTATCCCCGAACCTGTGCTGTGCTTGTCATGGGGATAAAAGAGGCGTCCCTGCATGATCAGGCGCTTGATAGCGGGTTGGCCAAACTGCGGAGCAAGCTGGTGTCTAAAGGCAGGATGGTCACAGAGCGCTAACTGGTGCTTCAGCATGCGAGCCGTTTTTTTATCGAGGTTGTCATTGGCATTCGGACCAGGCCAGCTGTTTTGGAAAGCTAGGTAGAATTTAACGGCGACTTCCCAATGTTCGAGCTGGCCGGTGATTGTATTTTTGACCAGAAAATCGATGGCGCCGAGTGTTTGCTTGTTCCATTTGAGCTGAATTTCTTCAGCCACGAGCAAATAATCGGGATGTGCCGCAATCAGTTGTTGCCATAACCACTGGTAATAAAAGCCGAGCCGTCTGTTGCCTTGGTAATCGGTGTGAGCTGGGATGGTTGCCTTGGCCCTGAAATCAGACAGCCATGCCTCATCAGCGACAAACGGTTGGCCATAGGTGAGCGACGGGCAGGTAAGCACCGCATTGATGTCGTTTCTAAATTGTTCCTTTCTTGTTAACTTACTGTAAGTCTTTGACATGTTGGGATTTAGTTTACTCGTCAATTGAAAATTTTGGTCGAAAAGTGTGCGTTGTGATGCAGTGCGACAATAATATTTAGATTATTGTTTGTACAGGTTAGACCAGTTGTTGAGGCCCTTATGTACAAGTCATTTTCTAAGATCCGCATCTTTTTTCGCCGGGTGTTTGTCGTGCTTGTCGGTGTCATTAGCTTCCCTGTTATGATTTTCTTGCCGGTCGATAGACGTTCTCTTTTCTATAGCTATTTGCATCGGTATTGGGTTAAAACCAGTACCAAGCCTGTGTGGCTCGAGGAGTCTGAACACGGCTCTCAAGATCTATATTAGTTAGCCGTTAGTTAGAATATTGAAAAAGCTGCAGTGATGCAGCTTTTTTGATCTTGCTGGCGGGGTAGGCCAGTCTTCGTCTGAGTTCTGCATTTTGAGGGAATTTGGGTATAGAATAACGCTAACAGAAAAAAGGAAGCGATAATGAATAACCTTAAATTGGAAGCAGTACTCAACGGGCTGCTGAGTCCGCATCTTATCAAAGACTATTGCCCGAACGGCCTTCAGGTTGAGGGTAAGTCGGAAGTAAAAAAAGTGATCACCGGGGTAACAGCTTGTCAGGCATTGATTGATCGCGCTATCGAAGAAAAGGCTGATGCAATCCTTGTTCATCATGGTTACTTCTGGAAAGGTGAACCGGCTGAAATTCGCGGCATGAAGTTTCGTCGTATCAAGGCATTGATTGAAAACGGGATTAACCTCTATGCCTATCACTTGCCGTTAGATGTTCACCCTGAACTGGGTAACAATGCCAAGCTGGCCGAGCTGCTTGAAATTGAAGTGCTGGGGGGAATGGAAGAGGGCAACCCACAATCTGTTTCTGTTTTTGGTCAGTTTGAGCAGCCGCTGACTGGCGAAGAGTTAGCCTCGCGCCTTTCAATTGCACTGCACCGCGAGCCGCTACACATTGGCGACAATGCCCCGGCTGAAATTAAAACTATCGGCTGGTGTACCGGCGGCGGACAGGACTTTATCGAACTGGCAGCTCACAAAGGGCTGGATGCATTCATCTCCGGTGAAATCTCTGAACGCACTGTTCATACAGCAAGAGAGCTGGGAATTCATTATTTCAGTGCCGGTCATCACGCTACCGAGCGCTATGGCATTCTGTCATTGGGTGAGTGGCTGGCTGACGAGCACGATCTGGATGTCCGGTTTATTGATATCGACAACCCGGTTTAGTGGTTGTGTAAAAAATTGCTAATAAAAAAGGTTGAGCATTTCTGCTCAACCTTTTTTGTATCAGGCTCGGGAACAGTTATTCGCGTTCGTGGATCGGGCTGAACTCACGCTGCGTGTAACCTGTGTATAGCTGGCGAGGACGGCCGATACGGTTGCCCGGATCGTTGTGCATTTCGTTCCAGTGCGCAATCCAGCCGATAGTACGGGACATCGCGAAGATCACGGTAAACATAGATACTGGAATACCGATCGCCTTCAGGATAATACCTGAGTAGAAATCAACGTTCGGATACAGTTTCTTGTCGATGAAGTACTCATCTGAAAGTGCAATACGTTCCAGCTCCATAGCAACATCAAGCAATGGATCCTGAATATTCAGCTCTTCCAGTACCTCATGGCAAGCTTCACGCATTACCGTTGCACGTGGATCGTAGTTCTTGTAGACACGGTGACCGAAGCCCATAAGGCGGAATGGGTCGTCCTTGTCTTTCGCGCGTTCGACATATTCTGGAATATTGTCGACACTGCCGATCTCTTCCAGCATCTTCAGGCAGGCTTCGTTGGCACCGCCGTGTGCAGGGCCCCAAAGCGAGGCAATACCAGCTGCAATACAGGCGAACGGGTTGGCACCCGACGAGCCCGCCAGACGTACAGTCGACGTCGAGGCATTTTGCTCGTGATCAGCATGCAGGGTAAAGATCTTGTCCATCGCCCGTGCAACAACAGGGCTGACTTCGTATTCTTCACATGGCGTTGCAAACATCATATGCAGGAAGTTTTCTGCATAATCAAGATCGTTGCGTGGGAAGATAAACGGCTGGCCAATAGAGTACTTGTAACACATGGCAGCCAGTGTCGGCATTTTCGACAACAGGCGGAAAGCCGTAATTTCACGGTGGGTATCGTTATTGATATCCAGCGAGTCATGGTAGAACGCTGCTAGCGCACCAACTACACCACACATAACTGCCATTGGGTGAGCATCACGGCGGAAGCCGTGGAAGAAGCTGGCAATTTGTTCGTGGACCATGGTATGGCGAGTAACAGTGGTACGGAATGTTTCGTACTGTTCACGAGTAGGGACTTCGCCGTACAAAAGAATATAACAAACTTCTAAATAATCAGCGTTATTCGCTAATTGGTCGATCGGGTAGCCACGGTGAAGCAGCACGCCTTTATCGCCGTCAATGTAAGTAATTTGAGATTCACATGATGCAGTGGCTAGAAAACCAGGGTCGAATGTGAAGTAACCGTTAGCGCCAAGTTTACGCACATCGACTACATCTGGCCCTTGTGAGCCCCCGATAATCGGCAGTTCGACTGGTGCTTCCCCTTCGATGTGAAGAGTAGCTTTCTTGTCTGCCATAACAATCTCCTTTGCTTTTTTATAATCCTAATCCAAAGCGGATGTGCATTTGTTGTACCGATTGAGACGCCATTTGTCAATTTTTGTGCCTGTTTGTGTGCGCTTGTTAATAACTTTGAGTGAAAACGTGCAAAATCTCCAAATCGTGTTAGAGGTCATGTAACGGGATTTGTAATTGGTTGTTACGGGGCGTATACTCGCGGCAGGTCTCTGGTTCTGCAGCTGCCAGGAACGAATGCTTAAGTTGTCAACAATATTAGTCACTTAGGTTGGGTTTTGTTTTAGGTCCCCATTAAAACATTATTGCAACCGAAAGTTACGAAAATGTTAAGTTTGTTTTTCTGGCTTAAGTGAATCGGAGAATTCTATAAAAAAATAAAATGCTTCAATGGAGCTGAGTGGGCAAACCGTGAAAGTAAATAAGCCAAGACCTGTCAACCTCGACCTACAGACGATTCGCTTTCCTCTGACGGCGATTGCGTCAATCCTGCACCGTGTATCAGGCGTGATCACATTTGTTTCTGTTGCCATCCTACTTTGGCTATTAGGCCTTTCCCTTTCCTCCCCAGAAGGTTTCGCAAGTGCTGCCAACATTGTTGACAGTTTCTTTGTGAAATTTGTTTTGTGGGGTGTACTGACTGCATTGTTCTATCACATTGTGCTGGGCGTGCGTCACTTGATGATGGACATGGGATATTTTGAAGAAATGGATACCGGTATTGCGAGCACCAAAGTGAGCTTCGCAATCGTAGCGGTTCTAGCTATCTTCGCTGGAGGCCTAGTATGGTAAACAATGTATCGACAATCGGCCGTAATGGTATACACGATTTTATTCTGATTCGCGCAACGGCAATCATTTTAACCCTTTACACCATTTATATGGTCGGATTCTTCGCCTTTGGTCCGGACCTGAGCTACGAAACATGGACCGCGTTTTTCGGCAAGCTAAGCACCAAGGTTTTCACTATGCTGGCACTGCTATCGGTTCTGATCCATGCCTGGATCGGCCTGTGGCAGGTGCTAACCGACTACATTAAACCTGCCGCCTTACGAGCAGGTATTCAGTTTGGTGTTGTAGCTGTACTTTTTGTCTACCTGTTTGCAGGTTTCTTTATTGTGTGGGGTGCGTAAGTGAGCATTGCAGTTCGTGAGTTTGATGCCGTAGTAATCGGTGCTGGTGGTGCAGGTATGCGTGCCGCACTACAAATTTCAGAACAGGGCCTGAAATGTGCCTTGTTGTCCAAAGTTTTCCCTACCCGTTCACACACCGTGTCGGCACAGGGCGGGATTACCGTTGCACTAGGTAATTCACACCCGGATAACTGGCAGTGGCATATGTATGACACTGTTAAGGGATCTGACTACATTGGCGATCAGAACGCTATTGAATATATGTGCCAGAACGGTCCTAAGTCGGTTATCGAGCTGGAGAAAATGGGTCTGCCGTTTTCTCGCTTTGATAACGGTACTATTTATCAGCGTCCATTCGGTGGTCAGTCCAAAGAGTTTGGTGGCGAACAGGCAGCACGTACTGCCGCGGCGGCTGACCGTACCGGCCATGCCCTGCTTCACACGCTTTACCAGCAAAATGTTAAGCACAAAACCACGATTTTCTCTGAGTGGTATGCATTGGATCTGGTAAAAAACCAGGACGGTGCGATTCTTGGTTGTACAGCGCTTTGCATGGAAACCGGTGAGATTTGTTACTTCAAGTCGAAGGCCACTATCTTGGCTACCGGTGGTGCAGGCCGTATCTATGCCTCGACCACAAACGCCCACATTAATACCGGTGATGGTGTCGGCATGGCATTGCGTGCTGGTGTACCGATGCAGGATATGGAAATGTGGCAGTTCCACCCGACAGGTATTGCCGGTGCCGGGGTACTGGTGACTGAAGGCTGTCGTGGTGAAGGTGGTTACCTGCTGAACAAAGACGGCGAGCGCTTCATGGAGCGCTATGCGCCGAACGCCAAAGACCTTGCCGGTCGTGACGTTGTGGCCCGTTCGATGATGGTTGAAATCCGTGAAGGTCGTGGCTGTGACGGCCCATGGGGTCCACACATCAAGCTGAAGCTGGATCACCTTGGCAAGGACGTACTGGAGTCGCGCTTACCGGGTATCTGTGAGCTGTCGCGTACCTTTGCCCACATTGACCCGGTGAAAGAGCCTATTCCGGTGATCCCGACCTGCCACTACATGATGGGTGGTGTACCGACCCAGGTCTCCGGACAGGCTGTGAAGCAGAATGCGGCTGGCCAGGATGAGGAAGTCCAGGGCTTGTTTGCCTGTGGTGAGATTGCCTCGGTATCGGTTCACGGTGCCAACCGCCTGGGTGGTAACTCGCTGCTTGACCTGGTGGTATTCGGCCGTGCAACGGGTCTGCACCTTGGTGAAACCCTGCTGGCGCAGGCTGAGGCCCGTCCTGCTACCGATTCTGATATCGAAGCTTCCCTTGAGCGTGTTAATCGCTGGAACAGCACTCAGAAGGGTGAAGACCCTGTTCAAATTCGTAAAGATCTTCAGTCGTGCATGCAAAACAACTTCTCGGTATTCCGTGAAGGTGAAGCAATGGCGACCGGACTGGAAGAGCTTAAAGTTATCCGTGAGCGTCTGAAAGAAGCGCGTCTGGATGACACGTCTACCGAGTTCAACACCCAACGTATCGAATGCCTGGAGCTGGATAACCTGATGGAAACGGCTTATGCAACAGCGGTTGCAGCGAACTACCGTACCGAAAGCCGTGGTGCCCATGCCCGATTCGACTTCCCTGAGCGTGACGATGCAAACTGGTTATGTCATTCAATTTACAACCCTGAGACAGAAGAAATGTCGAAGCGTGATGTAAATATGTCACCTGTTCATCGAGAGGCGTTCCCGCCTAAAGCACGTACTTACTAAGGGAGGGATGAAAGATGAACTTGAATTTCTCGATTTACCGCTACAACCCAGACGTAGACAACGCCCCGCACATGAAAGGTTACACCCTGGAAGTGCCTGACGGTTCGGACATGATGGTACTGGACGCGTTGATTCTGTTGAAAGAGCAAGATCCGACGCTTGCCTTCCGCCGCTCATGCCGTGAAGGTGTCTGTGGTTCGGACGGCATTAACATGAACGGCAAAAACGGCCTGGCGTGTATTACGCCGTTGTCGGCACTGACTGGCGAGAAGACCATTGTGATCCGTCCATTGCCTGGCCTGCCGGTTATCCGTGACCTGATCATCGATATGGATCAGTTCTACACTAACTATGCCAAGGTGAAGCCGTTCCTAATTGATGATGATGCACTGCCGCCATCACGCGAGAACCTGCAGTCGCCGGAAGACCGTGCTCATCTTGATGGTCTGTATGAGTGCATCATGTGTGCGTGCTGCTCGACATCTTGTCCTTCGTTCTGGTGGAACCCGGACAAATTTATCGGGCCGGCTGGTCTGTTGGCAGCCTACCGTTGGCTAATTGACAGTCGTGATACTGCAACAGATGAACGATTATCAGATCTTGACGACGCTTTTAGTGTTTTTCGTTGCCATGGCATCATGAACTGTGTAAATGTTTGTCCTAAGGGATTAAATCCAACGAAGGCGATAGGCCACATTAAATCAATGTTGCTAAAACGCGCGGTATAAATTAGTCGAATTATCGATATGCTGGCTTCTTGACTCGCTATCGGAAGCCAGCTTTAAAGCCCGGCCTAGAGACCGGCGCAAATGGCGATAACTAGTGGTTAAGGGAAAAAAATGCAGAACGGCGTTATGAAGGCTTGGCTTGAGTCTTCACACCTGGCTGGCGCCAATGCAACTTATGTAGAAGACCTCTACGAGTTGTATCTTAGCGACCCAGAATTAGTCGACGAAAAATGGCGTCATGTATTTAGTGATCTGCCTGTGGTGAGTGAAGTTGCTGTCGAGCAGCCGCACTCGCGTGTTCGTGATTATTTCCGACGTCTGGCTAAAGAGACAACCTATCTAAGTGCTTCCGTCAGCGATCCAGATGTTGATGCTAAACAGGTTAAGGTATTGCAGCTTATCAACGCATACCGTTTCCGTGGCCATCAGCATGCAAACTTAGATCCGTTAGGGCTATGGCAGCAGGAGCGAGTGCCTGATCTCGAACCTGAATTCCATAACCTGACCGCAGAAGATTTTAACGAAACTTTCAATGTCGGCTCTTTCGCGATTGGCCAAGAGACGATGAAGCTTTCTGAAATCTATGATGCGCTGAAAAAAACCTATTGTGGTTCGATTGGTGCAGAGTACATGCACATTACCAATACCGATGAAAAACGCTGGCTTCAGCAGCGCCTGGAATCGGTAGTGGGCCAAGGTGCATTTTCGAAAGACGAAAAACTGACTTTTCTCGACGAGCTAACGGCTGCCGAAGGTCTGGAACGTTATCTGGGGGCCAAGTTCCCGGGTGCCAAGCGTTTCTCCCTGGAAGGTGGTGACGCGTTGATTCCGATGGTCAAAGAGCTTATCCGTCATGCCGGTACGAACGGTGCCCGCGAAGTTGTCGTTGGTATGGCACACCGCGGTCGTTTGAACATGCTGGTTAACGTGCTGGGTAAAAAGCCGCAAGACTTGTTTGACGAGTTTGCCGGCAAGCATGATGAAACGTGGGGTACCGGTGATGTGAAATACCACCAGGGCTTTTCTGCGGACTTCGCAACGCCAGGTGGAGATGTACATTTAGTATTGGCATTCAACCCATCACACCTTGAAATTGTGAACCCGGTGGTTGTCGGCTCTGTGCGTGCAAGACAGGATCGCCTTGGCGACAAAGATGGCTCGCAGGTCCTTCCGATTACTATCCATGGTGACTCCGCAATTGCTGGTCAGGGCGTGGTAGCTGAAACATTCAACATGTCTCAGTCACGTGGCTACCGAGTCGGTGGTACGGTTCGAATAGTGGTTAACAACCAGATTGGCTTTACGACCTCGAATCCAAACGATACCCGTTCTACCCAGTACTGTACTGACATTGCGAAAATGGTCCAGGCACCAATTTTCCATGTCAATGCCGATGATCCTGAAGCGGTGGCTTTTGTGACTCGCATTGCACTGGATTTCCGAAACACCTTCAAACGCGATGTTGTGATTGATCTGGTTTGTTACCGCCGCCACGGCCACAACGAAGCTGACGAGCCTAATGCCACTCAGCCTTTGATGTATCAGAAGATCAAGAAACACCCTACGCCGCGTAAGATCTATGCTGACGCGTTGACAGACAACGAGACCGTTGATCTGGAAACGGCGACCTCGCTGATCAATGAATACCGTGATGCGTTGGACCGCGGTGACTGCGTGGTGAAAGAATGGCGCCCGATGAAGCTTCATTCAGTCGACTGGGCCCCGTATCTGGGTCACGATTGGACGGTTGAATGGCCTAATACCATTGAAACCTCTCGCCTCACAGAACTTGCTCAGCGTGTTTGTCAGTTCCCGGAAAGCCATAAGCTGCAAAGCCGGGTCCAGAAACTGTACAACGACCGCCAGGCCATGATCGCAGGTGACAAGTTGGTCGATTGGGGTATGGCTGAAACATTGGCCTACGCTACCTTGGTTGATGATGGTAACCGTATTCGTATCACCGGACAGGATTCGGGACGTGGTACTTTCTTCCACCGCCATGCCGTCTTGCATAATCAAAGTGATGCCAGTACCTATGTTCCGCTTGCCAATGTTCACGATAAGCAGGGTGCTTTCCAGGTTTTTGATTCGGTATTGTCAGAAGCTGCGGTATTAGCATTTGAGTATGGTTATGCGACGGCCGAACCTGGTGGCCTGACGGTTTGGGAAGCCCAGTTTGGTGATTTCGCCAACGGTGCCCAGGTGGTCATTGACCAGTTCATCAGCTCCGGTGAGCAGAAGTGGGGCCGTATGTGTGGCCTGACGATGCTACTTCCGCATGGCTATGAAGGACAGGGACCTGAACACTCGTCTGCACGCCTTGAGCGTTATCTTCAGCTGTGTGCTGAACAGAACATGCAGGTGATTATCCCATCGACACCGGCGCAGGTTTATCACATGCTTCGCCGTCAGGTGCTTCGTCCGATGCGCCGTCCGTTGGTTGTAATGTCGCCGAAGTCTCTGCTTCGTCACCCTCTATGTGTGTCGACGATGGATGACTTGGCTAGCGGTAATTTCTTACCGGCGATTCCAGAAATTGATGACTTGGATCCGAAGCAAGTTAAACGCGTGGTGTTCTGTTCCGGTAAGGTCTACTTCGACCTGCTAGAACAACGCCGTAAAAACGAGCAGACAGATGTGGCCATTGTTCGTATCGAGCAGCTATATCCGTTCCCGAAAGAAGACGTTGAAGCCGCGTTGGCTGATTACCAGCACGTAACAGACTTCATCTGGTGTCAGGAAGAGCCGCAAAACCAAGGTGCCTGGTATTCAAGCCAGCACAACTTCCGTTCGGCAATACCACAAGGTGCTGCCTTGAACTATGCGGGCCGTCCGGCATCTGCTTCACCGGCTGTAGGTTACATGTCGGTTCATTTGAAACAACAAAAAGCGCTCATCGAATCAGCGTTGACCATAGATTAACAAGAACTGGAACAATAAGGACAAAACCGATATGACGATCGAAATTCTGGTTCCCGATTTACCTGAATCAGTTGCAGATGCGACAGTGGCAACTTGGCACAAGCAGCCTGGTGATGCCGTTACACGTGATGAAGTTCTGGTTGATATCGAAACAGACAAAGTGGTGCTGGAAGTTCCGGCACCTGAAGACGGTGTTCTGGAAGCAATTCTGGAGACAGAAGGCACGACTGTATTAACTAAGCAGTTGATTGGTAAGATTAAAGCCGGTGCTGTTGCTGGTGAACCTACGGCGGATGTTCCTGCCGAAGCGGAAGCCTCACC
>NZ_JAKRFQ010000595.1 GCF_022347985.1 Photobacterium sp. OFAV2-7 | reverse complement strand
TCTGTCCCGACCATTTCCGGTGAGCTGCTATTGGCTGAGGCGGTGTCGGATTTTTGCCAGAAGCACCCCGGCATGACTGTCGATATGTCGCTGGACAACCATTTCGTTGACCTCTTGTCCGAGAACGTCGATCTGGTGATCCGTACCGGCTACCTCGAAGACTCCAGCCTGATCGCCCGCCATATTTTTAACTCGCGCTGGGTCATCTGCGCCTCGCCGAAATATATCGAACAGTACGGGATGCCAATGACGCCTAAGGCCCTCCAGCACCACAATTGTCTTGGCTACAACCAGCAGAGCACCGGCCCGTTCGATTGGCAGTTTATCCGTAACGGCGAACTCTATACGCTAAAAGTCGCCGGCAACTTTTCATCAGACAATGCCGCCGCGCTTCGTAAATCGACCCTAGCCGGCAACGGCCTGTCCTACCTGCCTACCTGTCTGATTTATGACGACCTCCAGCAAGGCAGCCTGGTCGAGGTTTTACCGGAGCATGCCGGGAAGGTCGTCGGGATCTATGCGGTCTATCCATACACCCGCAAACCAGCCAAACGTATTCAGGCACTGATCGAACATATCCGCGAGCGCTATCTGGAAATCAAGGACCGTTTCTAATCAGGCCCTCCTCAATGATCTATTCAACAAAACCTTAAGCAAAAAAAGCGAGCCTATAAAGCTCGCCATTTCTAGCCTCTAACCTCAGCAGATGTTATCTCTCGGGATTATGAACCGAGAGTTACGCTGCTGAATGCGACAAGGATTTTTTATTCTCCTCATCAACAATTTCCGTCAGGATCTGGGTAAAGATGTCACGCAGGTTATTCCAGTACTGACTGAAGCGGACCTCGTCGCGCAGGAAGGTTGTCATCACCGCAGAGCGCAGAATATACACCGAACCTTCAGTCTCCCACTCTTGCACATCAAATCCGCGCTCACGCACATAGATGCTCGGCGTGTCACCATATTCATCCACCGTCAGGGACGTTGACGAGGTGAGAAAGTCTTTGCTGTAGGCTCGACCCGACGCATAAGAGCAACGCTCATAAACGCGCTGGTTCAGGCTATTGTGATCTGCCAGACTGTCATTGCCCAACTCTTTAAACGTAAAGTTGACCATATGAAAATCCGGATGCATCAGCGGTCGGACTTCAAAACTGCGCCCCTGAACAACAAACGGCTCAGCCGTAGCCAGCTTATTGGTAAACCAGTCTGCCGTTACAATACCGCGACCAATCACATGACCGTAGCCACTGATATTTAACGGCACCAGGCGGTGGGCAGCCCATACTGCCGCAGCTGTCGAGCCGGCTTTGGAGCCTTCCATAATCGAAGAGCCCAGCATCACCGGCTTGTCACCGACATCCTGCTCATCCGATTCTTCAAATACATAGGCCGCATGATAGGAAATAAGGTCAACGATACGGCTGTCTTTCATCGCAATCGCCCCGGCAGAGTATGGGATATACCCCACCTTGTGCGGATCGACAGTGATAGAATCGGCTTCTGACATCGCCTGAAACGCGTCATATACATCACGCTTAGGCCAAACAACGCCCTCAGGAATGATTTCTTTGCTGCGATAGCTATCAACCAGAGCGTCATAATCCATGAACTGAGACTCTTCATCCAGGAACATAGAGCGGACATAGCCACCGTAGGCAGCATCAACATGAATATAGAACGAGCTGCCGTATTTCTCCTCACATTCCTGGCGCAGTTTCACCACTTCATGAACGGCATCTACAGAGCCTTCTTCCGTGGTACCAACGACCGAGACCATACCCAGAATTGGTGTACCTTCTTCCATAAGACGGAAGGTTGTCTCGCGCATTTTCTCCACATCAGTACGGTAATTACTGTCAACGTCCAGCGGTACGATGTGCTCCTGGCCCAAGCCCAGAATATCCATGGCTTTCATCCACGAGTAGTGCTTCGAGCGCGGTACCAGGAATTTACCCAGCTTACCCGGCTCGACACCAACGCCTCGTGCAGACAGCTCCCTAACCTGCTCGAAGATGCCACGTTTCTTCAGCTCATCGGTTAAATCCAGCACGTCTGAACTCTTCATGTTCAGCAATTGCTGCTCTGTTAAACCAGCAACCAGATCTTTTGCCTCATCATGATGGGCCATCGCCAGTGGCATTGATTTCAGGTTTCTGGCAACCCAAATACCTTCATAGTTGGCCACTGTACCGCCCGAGGTAATATGCCCCCATGACTTGCCGACGTCATAACCAAACATCTGGCAAAGATCACGGCCGGCCTCAAGTTCCAAATCTGTCGTTACAGGCGAGGCTTCAACCGCACAGTTATTTTGGTTGTACATCATCGTCATCACGTAGGCCAGATGCGACACCATCAAGGTATCGGCATTCATGTGGCCTAGGTAGCGTGGTGAAAACCAAGGGACTGATTTTGTTTTAAGGCGGGAAGACAAGTCGCGTAAGATATCCTCTGTACGGTATAAGGTATCGCGGAAATCTGGTTGATACTGGCAATGCGGAGTCACCAGAGCCGAATCTTCCGGGTGGAAGCCAGAGCGCCAATGCATATGCTCTGTTATGGCATATTCCATCATCTCTTTATAGAAAACCCGGTTCTCAGATTTAGGCCCCAGGAAAAGGGCATCGACATTTACATCTTTGTTCATAATAAACCCATACTGTAATCGTTTGGAAAACCAATGAAATGGTCAGTGACCATAAGTCTGTTGGTCCTCGTTTCCACACTACAATCCAAATTCAGGCAGAGACTTATTCCCTCCACCAAATCACAAGGTCTGATCGTTTTTCGAAAATTAATGTAATAGCAATCAACAGCAGTTCATCACCACGACCATGACTCAACGCCAAATCTGCCACCTCGAAATAGCAGGTAGCATAACCAATCTAAGGCGTTACTAATTCGAAGACTTCTTAACTCGGAATTGGCAGCGATTCTACCGCAATGATCGAGACTTATATATGCAACAAGAAAGGTAAATAGGCATTTTGTAAATCTGGGTGACCAAGTTGTGGGCTTTATCACTAAAAACACCTCAAAACTTAAATATTAAATCCGGCCTTTGGTCTTGTAGGCCGGATTTTTTACTATTAAGGCATCTTGCTGACACATCTTAAAGCAATTTCTTCGCCTGGCTTGTCAGCGCCTGATTAATGTCAGATAGCACTAAGGACGAATATGCTCAAAGTCCACTGTCACTTCTTGTAAACCCTCGAAGCCAGCTAACGTCTTACCCTTGCTAACCCGAACAGTGTCAGCTTTATAGTAGTAGGGCTGCAGTGTTCCTTCG
>NZ_JAKRFQ010000594.1 GCF_022347985.1 Photobacterium sp. OFAV2-7 | reverse complement strand
CCGATCTCGATAAGCGTAGCTAAAGCTGTTGTGAGTACGGTAAACAAAAATATTGTTAACCAATACTTTTTGATAGTTGAGAAATAGCTTCTAATATCCACGACTTCGTCTCGAGGTTGAAGCTTGTTTGGGCTTTTATCCTGCATAATACGACTCTGCTTGTTGGCGATAAAATATTCAGTTGAGAAGCAAGGTGTTAGAAGAAACTCTGATCGATAACAATAATATCGCCAGGCGCAACACTTTGTTTGAGGTTAACTTTCCTCTGCTCTCTGCTGCCACTTGACGGACTGATGTTGATAGCAGTTCGCGAAGCACGGTCGGTGAATCCACCGGCTAATGCAATGGCCTTATCGACAGTAAGCCCCGGCTTATATTCATAGCCGCCAGGTTTCTTGACTTCACCATTAACGTAAATTTGGCGGAAGCTGACTATGTTTATTCTAATTTTCGGTGCAATTAAGTAGTCTCCTTTCAGGCCACGATGTAGTTCAGCTCTCAGTTGTTCAGGTGTCTTCCCTTTCGCTGTTATTAGGCCTAGATAAGGGTAGTCGAAAGTACCGCTTGAACTAAGCAGTAGCTCATCGATGGATAACTCCTCTTCACCATATACTTGGATTTGAATGCGATCACCGGGGCCTAGTAGATATGTCTCTTCAAAACTGGCTGCTTTTAAAGAAAAAGTGACTAATAGACCTAGTAGAAATATGCCTAGATTATTCATAATACACCTCGCTGAGATTGAGTATTACAATGTGAAAGTTGTGGTGAGATACCAAATTTGCTGTTCGTAGCCAATATTGTCCTGAGAAGACGTTTTGTCGGAATAGTCCCAACCTAGAGTGATGGAAATCCAACGACGTATGTCATAAATTGCTGCTATCCCCCAGATGTCGGTGTCATCTTCACGGGTGATGCCTACGTAGCTTTCATCAACATTGGTATAACTGAGGTTTGTACTCAATCGTTCACGCCAAAAGTGATTCCAGCTAATGGAGTAACTGGTTTCTTCAATGTAATCACCAGCTTGATCTGAATCTCTGGCCTGCTGAAGAGTATCGAGCCTTAGTGTCGAGTATTTTTTTGGAGACCAATCGATTCCTATATCCCAACTGGTGCCACTGAAATCTTCGCGGTTATTATCTGAGAAGTCTTTATCCTGTAGCCCGAATTTGGCTGTGCCCGTCGTTTTTCCAGTTATATTCCACTCAGCTCCGATATAGTAGTAAGTGGCATTGTTATCTAGGCTGGCCTGTCCTGGCGTGATGGTGTCGTACTCGCGATCATCATGTTTGATATTAAATAGTAAGCTGGTGTTAGGGGCGACCTTGTAATAGAAAGCTGCGCCATAGCGATTTTCAGTATAGTCCCTAAATTGAGTAACATTCCGAAAGTTCTTGTATGACTTATCGTAATAAGCAACAGTTCCTTCAATACGCCCTCTGGCCTGTTCAGAGCCGTATATATATTTAGCTCCTATGTGATTTTCAAGGTATTCGATTGGTTCATTAAATCCGTTTATTGTGTTGCCGACACCTTCAGAGATACCGGAACCACGTTCATCATGTAAATAGTTCAGTTCGTAATCGAGGCTGACATTATTTCGTAAGTTGATGTTCCATGCGCCTCCGAGGGCTAGCTCATGGTCGAGATAATTGTCGTCTGAACTGTCTAAATAATCACCCATTGACAGTGTATAGCGAGAAAAGTAAACATTCTTGCCACGTTCCACCTCGGCATGTATTGAAGGTTGTAGCTCAAGTAGCATTGACGATATTTTATTCCCACTTTCTCTTTCGTTAGTGATGTTGTCGTTGTGCTCTAGCGAAACGGCGAGAAAGGGAGTGATCTCGATGCCTGATTCGGTAACATACGGGTTGGGCGTCACTGCCGCTATTGCAACTGTTGAGCATAGGGGGAAATACAGGGCGTGATACTTTATCTGCATAAAAATCCCTTTTATTTCAGTAAGCTAATCTATCCGTAAATCCTCGAATAGTGGTCAGATAAATAATCTTGATGTCCATTAAAAGTGACCAGCGCTGAATATAGGCGAGGTCATACTCCACTCTTTTTTCCATCTTAGTGATAGTGTCAATTTCGCCACGGTAGCCATTGATTTGTGCCCAACCGGTGATCCCCGGCTTAACCTTGTGGCGAAGCATATATCGCTCGACAATAGCGCGATACTCTTCATTGTGAGCAACCGCATGAGGGCGGGGGCCGACGATAGACATTGTTCCTTGGATCACATTGATAAATTGAGGAAACTCATCAAGAGATGTTCTTCTTAAGAATGCACCAAACGATGTAATACGGGGATCATTCTTAGTTGCCTGCTTCACTTTATGGCCGTTGTCCATGGTATTCATCGAGCGAAATTTCCATACTTTTATTTTCTTTCCATCGAGTCCATATCGGTCTTGTTTAAAAAAGATCGGGCCAGGTGACGACAACTTAACACCAATTGCGATGGCGATGAGGAGTGGGGAACATAGGGTTAAAATGATCGTCGATAATACAATGTCTTCCAGACGTTTCACCCATGCAGTTAAGCCGTTGAATGGGGTATCAAATACGCTTAAGACCTGGATATTCCCTACATGTCCCCAGCGAGAGTACAAAAGGTTGTAGTTAAAAAAATCAGGTATTAGATAGGTATTTGCTGTTGTATCCGAAAATTTTTCCAAAAAATGTGTGATTCGCGCTTTTGCATTTAAAGGCATCGCAATATAGATATGCTGTAATTCACCTTTTTGGGCTTTAATCAGGGCATCGTTAATCGTTCCGCAAAGTGGGGCATTAATAGTGTCAGGTATTCGAGTGACTGAACGTTCGTCGTAGAACCCTTCCAGAATGATCCCAAGGTTACTCTTCTGGGTGAGCTCTCTGGCAAGTTCCACTCCATTTTGTGTGACGCCGATAATAGCTGCCTTTTGTGTGTAGTAGCCTTTCCGGTAAAGCTGAATAGTGAGTATTTTTAAGGCAAACCGCCAGCTCATTAGTGCACAAGGTGTGATACATAACCAGCATCCAATAACAACCCTGGAAAATTCTGAACTTGTTTTAGTAAAGTATCCAACCGACATAACGATGAACACGGTGGATGCCCAAGAGAATAGCAAAGTGGCAAAATGCTCTCGGGTTGTATTGAGCTGCCATGAGCGATAGAGGTTGAAGCTCTCTGCGACGAGTAGAAAAGTTACAATGCCTAATGCCCCTGCAATTTGATAGATGTAACCAAAATTCTGTGTATAGAGTACGGTAGGAATATAAAGAGCAAGAATAATAAAAG
>NZ_JAKRFQ010000593.1 GCF_022347985.1 Photobacterium sp. OFAV2-7 | reverse complement strand
TGAGCTTTCAAGCAAACTCACTTCACGAGTAAGTTTGCTTGAACAGATTTCGATAATAGTCGAAAAAGCATGAAGTGTACGATAGAACTTCATTATTGAAGTGGGCAACTCGGATGCCTAACAGTATATTCTTCGACCCCAGTTCATATTCCTTCCGGATATCCGAAATATACGAAGAATATTAACGAAATGAATTCGCCTATCTCACCACCCGCAACCGATTGCCATACACATATCCCTATCGAATAGTTAAATATGAAACCATATGAAACACAAAGTGTAAATAGGTTATCCGTCATCTTAGCCTAGAAAACCTGTCAACTTTCTGCTTTGCCTTGAGCAGCTAACCATTTATATCCTGGGTATATCACGTCATCATAGGTTGCCATGACACGTTCTAAGATGGTTCAGGATTGACATCATCTTTTGGACAAACAAACAACGAAATCCATCAGATTCAGACTAAGATTAACCCACATCTTTTTTATGCCCTCTTGGTGAGCCAAACCCAGAGAATATCAGGGCTAGCCAGTTATTTACCAAGCGGCTATAATTCCCGCCTTCAAAGATTGAGGCCAATGTATGCACACTGATGTAACACCAATAAATAGCTATCCTAAATACTGGGCGGAATGCTACGGTACAGCACCGTTTCTGCCGACAACCCGTGCGGAGATGGACGCACTCGGCTGGGATAGCTGCGACATTATTATCGTTACCGGTGATGCCTATGTTGACCACCCAAGCTTTGGTATGGCGGTAATTGGCCGCTTGCTAGAATCGCAAGGCTTCCGAGTCGGCATCATCGCCCAGCCCGAGTGGAACAACAAAGACGCTTTCATGTCGCTGGGCAAACCGAATCTGTTTTTCGGCATTACGGCTGGTAACATGGATTCAATGATCAACCGCTATACGGCAGATCGCAAACTGCGTCATGATGATGCGTATACGCCGAACAACGAAGGCGGAAAGCGACCTGATCGCGCTGTGTTGGTCTATTCTCAGCGCTGCCGTGAAGCATACAAAGAAACGCCTATTGTACTCGGTGGTATTGAAGCCAGCCTGCGTCGCCTATCTCACTATGATTACTGGTCTGACAAAGTCCGTCGCTCTGTTTTATTTGATGCTAAAGGTGACATTCTTCTTTTCGGTAATGCCGAGCGGGCCTTGGTTGAAGTTGCACATCGTCTGGCTGATGGTGAGGATATTGCGACACTGACCAATATCGCCGGTACGGCAGTGATCATGAAAGAGCGGCCTGAAGGCTATAAAGAAATTGATTCCAGCCGCATTGAAAAACCGGGTAAGGCCATGGCGATGCCCAACCCTTATGCAACTGAAGAGAACTGCGAAACCAACAAAGCCGAGAAAAAGGCAGAAGTTGAAGCCAAGCCTGTTCAAATTCAGCCGTCTCGCCATGACTCCAACAGCACGGCTATTCGTCTGCCGTCTTTTGAAAAGCTGCGCAACGACCGTATTCTCTATGCGCACGCCAGCCGGGTTATGCACCTGGAAACTAACCCGTACTCATCGCGAGCTCTGATCCAGAAACACGCTGATCGCGAACTATGGGTGAACAAGCCGCCTATTCCGCTCACAACGGAAGAGATGGACTTTGTATTTGGCTTGCCTTATGCGCGCGTGCCTCACCCTTCCTATGGCAAGGCTAAAATTCCAGCTTATGACATGATCAAAACCAGTGTGAATATCATGCGTGGTTGCTTTGGTGGCTGTTCTTTCTGTTCGATTACCGAGCATGAAGGGCGCATCATCCAAAACCGCTCACACGAGTCTATCATCAGCGAATTGGAAGACATCCGCGATAAAGTACCAGGGTTTACCGGCACCATTTCCGATCTGGGCGGACCAACTGCCAACATGTATCGCCTGGGCTGTTCGGATCCGCGTGCCGAGGCCAACTGTCGTCGTCCTTCTTGTATCTTCCCGGAGATCTGTAAGAAGCTGGATACCGACCACAAGCACACTATCGATCTTTACCGCAAGGCGCGTAATGTTGACGGTATCAAGAAGATCATGATTGCTTCAGGCGTTCGCTATGACTTGGCTATCGAGTCACCGGAGTATATACGCGAGCTGGTTACCCACCACGTTGGTGGTTACCTGAAGATAGCACCAGAGCATACCGAGAAAGGCACACTGGATCTGATGATGAAGCCGGGCATGGGCACCTATGACCGCTTCAAGGAGCTGTTTGAGAAATACAGCAAAGAAGCAGGCAAGAAGCAGTACCTGATCCCGTACTTCATTTCGGCGCACCCGGGTTCGACCGACGAAGACATGCTGAATCTGGCTCTGTGGCTTAAAAAGAATGATTTCCAGTGTGATCAGGTTCAGAACTTCTACCCCTCTCCGATGTGTAACGCAACGGCGATGTACCACTCAGAAACAAACCCGCTCAAGCGTGTTAAGTATAAAAAACGCGAAGATTTATTTGTCGCCAAGGGTGATCGCCAGCGTCGTCTGCACAAAGCACTGTTGCGCTACCATGATCCGCTAAACTGGCCACTGATCCGCGAGGCGCTTGTCTCGATGGGTAAAAAGTACCTGATTGGTGATCGACCAAACTGCCTGGTGCCAGAAGAAGGCAGCGAGGCCGAGATGACGCCGGCACAACGTCGAGGCTCTGGCCGTCACGGTGCAAAACGCTTTGCAACCAAGCACCCAAATCAGCCTGATATACGCAAAGACGGTAAACGTAAGCCGGGGAGCCGCTCTAACGGCAATAACAAAGGCAATCAGAGCCAGCAAGGTAACCGAGGTAAATCAAACGGCAAACCTGCAGGGCAATCTGCTGGAAACCGTAATGGCAACAACTCGGGCCGCCCAAACCGCAACGGTAAACCGACTTCCGGTCAGCGTCAGGGCCAAGGTCAGAGCCAAAACGGCAAACCGAACCGTAGCCGAGCCAAGGCACGCTAACAATCACGACTGCTTTCGCGACCTCTCATAAAATAAAGCCCGCTAATATAGCGGGCTTTATCTTTGCTACTTGTTAATAAGCTAATAAACTAACAGGTTGTTGAAATTGAAGTTTTAATACTTAGTTTCGAATGGCTTCAATCACAGCGAAGTGAGAGACAAGGTGCCTTGCCTACCGTCAATAACTCCGCTTATCGAAATAACTCGATCGCCATAAAAAAAGCAACGGCGCAGCCTATAACGATACCGAGCCCTATCAACATTTTCTTTTGGGCATTTTCATCTAAATATTTGGTTGCCAGAAATGCCAGTAACAGCAGGACAAAGATAACGCCGATTTTCAACATACACTCACCTTCG
>NZ_JAKRFQ010000592.1 GCF_022347985.1 Photobacterium sp. OFAV2-7 | reverse complement strand
TACAAACGTTGTGGTAAGTGCTGATGTTGCTACTGAAGGAACCGTAAGTTTTGAAAATAAAGCCACTGCTGCCGCCGAGCTGTTGCTTTCTAGTACTTCTGATTATGACTTTACTAACTCAAAAAATAACAGCAAGGGTGTACTAGAGTTTGATATTAAAGTTAATAGCTTTGATAAGCTATCAGGTACCAGTGATGTTCAACCTGTTAATGTGACGCTTAAATCTTCAGATGACAAAACCGCATCTGTCGACATTAGCAGTGCAATGAGTGCATATATTGGTTCGACTGATTTCCAAAAAGTAAGAGTTCCGCTAAGCTGTTTCGACAATGTAGATATTACCAAAGTTAACCAACCGTTTTCTCTGCAAGTCGTTTCCGGGATTAACTATTCTGTTCAGGATATTCAGTATATAGCCGAAGCTGATGGCGATAAGGCAGGTGCAGGGAACTTACTTCAGTGTACTAATACCAGCGAAGTTATAAAAGATGATTCGCTGTTATTCAGTCGTGACATGTCTAACACAATTACTGGCTGGGCAACGGAGTTACCTAAAACAAATGGAACCAGTTTTAACGGTACTATTCCTAATGCCAACCCTAATACGACGTTGCCAGATTACACTGATGGTTTTGCTTATAAGTTTACGGGGTATTGGGCTAAGACTGGTAAATATGAATCAACTAGTCCCGTAGAAACATTAAGTTTGACGATGCCAGCGGCGGCGGATGCTAAGTATAAAGACTTAAGTTATTTGATGGAAAATGGTGAGTTGCAGTTTTATCTGCAAAAGCATGTAGATGTCGACAATCCAGCTGATTTTGCATCATTATCGTTGAATGTTCAGTTTACAACGCCTGAAGCAGGTGCTGAAGGTGTTCCAGCTGATGGATATAGTAATTCTCAAGTACACCAGATTGATATCCAAACGCTTGATGCTAGTAAGTTATATTCAGTTAATATTCCGTTGAAAACGTTATTTACTGCGACTGACGGCAAGGTTGATCCGAATGCGCTTCAATACATTAATGCGCTAGCATTTACGCCTGAAGGTACTGTTGTAGACGGTGTTAGTGAAATTAATTACGTAGGTTTGAAATATCTGCTAGGTGAAGTCAAGCTTGTTATGAACCCTGGTAGTGAAGGTACAGGCCAGCCAGTTGTGATTCCAGTTCCGACACCTTAATAATTCTTTCCTTTTTAGCTGAAATAAAGCCAATCTGCCTGAGTAGGTTGGCTTTTATTCTTAATCAACTCAAACTTTTAATCAGGTGCAGTATGTCTATACCATCTTTTAATAAGTGCATGCTTGCGACTGCATTTAGTGCAGCGCTAGGTGCGGCCCAACCCGCTTTTGCTGATTCACCGCAGTTTCCTACCGTTGATGGTCATCGTGCCCCAAATGTTGTTCTAATCTTTGCCGATGATCTGGGTTATGCAGATACTGGTTTCCAGAAAAGTAGCAAAGATGTTGATACGCCTAACCTGGACAAGTTGGCCAAAGATGGCGCTATATTAACAACAGGTTATGTGACGGCACCCGTAAGTGGTCCATCTCGGGCGGGTATGCTTTCTGGGCGGTACCAGGAGCGATTTGGTTACCATGACAATACTGCGCCTTACGTTCTTAAAGAAGGTATCGTACAGGGACTGCCTTTGGATATTCCAACTATTGGCAACCGCTTTCAGGATATCGGCTATACCACTGCGATGATCGGTAAATACCATGATGGCGACCCGAAAGAGTACTGGCCGCATAATCGTGGTTTTGATGAGTTTTTCGGTTTTAATAATGGCGCAGCTAATTATTTTGTCGGGCCTCAAAACCTGAAAAATGCCGAAGAGAAACCAAACTCCTCTATGTATCGAAATGAAAAGCTGGTTCCTCCATTTGATGATTATTTGACAGACAAGTTTGGCAATGAAGCGGTGGATTTCATCGATAGGCATAAAGATGAGCCATTCTTCCTTTATGTACCTTTCAATGCTATTCATGGCCCATTGCAAGCACTCGAAAAAGATCTTGCCCGGTTTGATCATATCAAGGATAAAAAGCGTCGCTTGTCTTTGGCCATGAACTACAACATGGATAAAAATATCGGGAACATTCTCAATAAGCTAGATGAATATAAGTTGATGGAAGATACCATTATTATCTTCTTATCTGACAATGGCGGTAAGCCAAAAGGGAATGCTTCGTATAACCATCCATTACGGGGCCAAAAAAATACGTTGTGGGAAGGGGGAATTCGCATTCCATTTACTGTGACGTGGAAAGGTAAAATTCCAGCCGGTCAGAAGATCGATGATCCTATTATCTCCTTAGACATACTGCCAACCGCGTTGAAAGCGGCTGGTGCTGATATCTCAGACTGGGATTTGGATGGTGTCGATATTATGCCGCGCCTGACAGGTAAGGTAGACAAGCTGGACAACCGTTTCATGTACTGGGATCGCGTGATTAAAGCGGCAATTCGTGACGATGACTGGAAGTTGGTAATGCCAGTGGTTACGCCGAGAAAAACAGAGGTCCAGTTATTCAAAATCAGTGACGATATCAGCGAATCGACCAATGTGGCTGATAAATATCCTGAGCAAGTTGAGCGCCTGATGAAGGAATTTAAAGCATGGCAGGCTAAGAACGAGCCAGCAAAATGGGGATGGAACAAGAAGAAGTTCCCGCATAAAACGGAAGGTTTTCGGGCCAAAAAAGCCTAACCCATAGTACAAATACCAGGGGGCACCCTGGTATTTGTTTTCACTCATCATTTCATCGCTCATTGTCAGAGCCTTCCAACTATATGTGAAATAGCAAATGGCAATATAAGCCATTGTTTAGGAAATATTAATGAAAAGAGTTGCTTTAGCTTTATCGCTTCTTTTAGGAATGGCAGGTGTCGCTCAGGCTGCCCCTAAGAATATTATTATGGTTGTCGGTGACGGTATGGGGCCTGCGTATACGTCTGCCTACCGTTATTTTAAGGATAATCCGGAAACTGTTGAAATAGAGAAAACGGTTTTTGACCGCCATTTGATTGGACGAGCAAGTACTTACCCTTCTTATGTTCAGGGACTTGTCACAGATAGTGCCGCGTCAGGAACGGCTCTGGCGACCGGATATAAAACCTACAACGGTGCAATTGGCTTGGATAAAGACAAACGGGCGGTTGAGACTGTTCTGGAATATGCGAAGTCCAGAGGTAAATCAACTGGTCTGGTTGTTACTTCGCAAATTAATCATGCTACGCCTGCCAGTTATGTTGCGCATGTTGAAAAACGTAAAATGTACAATCAAATCGCTGACA
>NZ_JAKRFQ010000591.1 GCF_022347985.1 Photobacterium sp. OFAV2-7 | reverse complement strand
ATGCGTTGTTACCGATTATTAATTTAGAGCCACTAGATTTTCAAATCGGTGCCTAGCCTACAAGCCAAGTAATTCTCGCTGAAACGAGCATCTTGAGGTAGCTTGGGTATAAATTGTTTAGCTGTGATTTCATTCTGTATGTTTATGTGGTCTGTAAGGTCAGGTTGTTCATCCAACGGCGTTGCAGGTAGCGATGGAAGCAAAGCGACAACTTAACGAACTCTTCACTTAGCATTGCCAGATATACCCAGCCAAAACCCCATTCGCCGATGAATGCGCCATAGGCGGTAAGCGGGATACCTACCATCCACATCGCGATAAAATCCATTCTCAGGCAGAACAAGTTCTCGCCTCCGGCCCGCAGAATACCGTTTATGATGATCATATTGAGCATTTTTACCCATATGGCAAAGCACATGACTGAAATCGCTGGCAGGGCATATGGATAGAAGTTACCCGTATCCAGGCTTAGCCAACCGAGAATCAAATCTCGTTGCATGAAAAGCAGCAGCCCAAGTGCGATGCCGAGCAAAATGACAAATTTGAGAAAGAACTTCGTCATGGCCAGGGCTGTATCAAACTCGTTGCGACCAAGGGATTGGCCCATCAAAACGGAACAGGCGACTGAAATACCAAAGAACATCGAATAGCACAGTGACTCGAAGGGTGCCAGCATACTGAAGACCGCCAGTTCGGTAGTGCCCATGTGTCCGAAGACCATCTGATACGTGAGTGTTCCCAGCGCCCAAAGCAGCATATTGAGCGAGTTCGGAATAGCCAGCTTTTTGTAAGTCATCCAAAGCGTTTGGTGCTTAGGGATTGCGCGGCTGGTAAATAGCCAGTGTTGGCGATATTTCAATACACCCCAAATCATCAGTACCTGTACAAGACGTGCAATAGTGGTCGCGAGTGCAGCACCAGCTACGCCCATGGCAGGGATGCCGAATCCGCCTTTAATCAAGACGAAGTTAAGACCAATGTTCAGGATAATGGTGATCGCACCGAGGATCAGTGGTAGCAGGGTATCGCCACTTGAGCGTAAGCTGGATTCGGCGGTGATAACCATGTGTGTCAGGATCAGTACCGGAAAGCTGTACCATAAGTACGCCACCCCCTGGCTAATTACCAACATATCATTAGTTTGCAATCGCATGATTTGTTGTGCAAATATCGTAATGACGAGCGTGACAGGTACCATAATCACTGCACCGAACTTAAGCGATTGGAGAGTGACCGTCTTGGCATGCACTCTGTCGTCTTGGCCCCAGTATTGCGAGATCAGTACGCCGTTTGCCGTAGAAAGACCGGCCATGATCATGATGGCGACAAAATGCCATTTTGAGGCAATGCCGACAGCGGCAGTGGCTTCCTGGCCGAAATCGCTGACCATGAGGACATCCGCAAGTGCCAGTATGGAAACCAAGGCGCTTTGAACTGCAACCGGGAAAGCTAGTTTCACGACGCGTGAAAACAATGCCTCAGGCAGAGATGAATGTGTTGCTAGATTTGTAGTCATAAGCGTGTAGTCATAAGCGTGCCCTCAAAGTACGGGGCAAATATATAAGAGCATTGAAGTGAGCGACATGTTAGAAAAATCAGAAAACCTGTGCGGATCTGTCATTCCTATGCCTGAGCCAAAATCGAGCTGGCAAGATGAGGTGTATCTGGCTGATGCCTGCAAAGAACGTTTTTTGACTCAGTCTGAACTGCCTGAATTGGCTGACAGTCAGTTTTTCATGGCAGGGCTTGCCGAGTTGTCTGAAGGCTATCATGTGGAGCGGGTAGGAACGTCGATACATACATTGCTGTTTACGCTCGAAGGCCGGGGGCGATTAATCACTGAAAACTCTGTTATGGAAATAGAAGCGAATTCCCTGACGGTTTTGCCTGCTAACCTTCCTTTTCGTTTCGAACTGGCCGACCCCGGTATTAACTGGAAGATGGCCTGGGTGCTATTGCAGAGCACCGATAAATGGCAACCGTTGATTGAAGGTGGGCAACGAGTCGAGCCGTCGTATCTCTGTGAGCAGATATGGTCGGTCATGAGTTTGTTTCACTCTGAAATTGGTGGGCGTTCGAGCTTTCGGAAGCTATTTGCCAGCGAACTGTCGAGGCTTCTATTGGGCTCGGCATCAAATGCGCCTTCAAATTCCGTACTGAGAGTGCAAAGCGTCTTTAATGAGGTGGAGTCCCAGCTACATCATCCATGGACAGTCAAGGGGATTGCCGAGCAAAGCTATATCAGTGTCGAGCAGTTAAATCGGATTTGTAAACAGCTCTACGGATGTTCGACTCAGCAAAAACTGATTGCGTTGAGAATGGAAAAAGCGACGGACTTGCTTCACTATGAAAGCTGGTCGGTTGGTATGATTGCTCAGCGTCTGGGCTATCCGGACCCCTATAATTTTACTCACCGGTTTCGCCAGTATCATGGCTGTTCGCCAAGGGAATATCGTAAGCGTGTGACGTCTGGAAGGTAGTTGTTCAAAAGGCCAGAAGTGTTCTGTTCTGACCTTTAGCCCTTCAGCATAGTTAAGCGTGAGGGTTACTCTGCGACTTTCACGCGAACTTTGCTTTTCGCGATTTTTGTACCGTTTAGAGCGGAAATTGCCGTAGCGGCTTCGTCAATGTCTGGCATTTCAACAAAACCAAAACCTTTAGACTTACCTGTTTCTTGATCTAGCACTAGGTTGCAGGACTCTACAACGCCGTGTTCTGCAAACAACGCTTTAAGTTCATCTTCAGTGGTAGTGCGGGCAAGGTTTCTTACTAGTAGTTTCATGGGGAGCCATTTGAAAAATTGGTGAAGTAGAATTATCACAGATAAAGTTGGCGAAACCAAGGAGAGGTCGTTATGGTGTTGTTTTATGCCTACAAAATACGCGCTTTGGTGAACTGTTAAATGGCTTTTGTTAAATTCAATGTGTTTGGTAAGAACATGTCAGTACATAGGAAGAATGGAGAGTGGCTTCTCTTCCTGGAGTCAGACACATCGATGCGTGTACGTATTTATGATGTTGTGATTCCATCGGAACTCGATGAAAGTGAGTTATCGGGTTATCTTGCGGATATCTTTCACGAAAATGCTTCTGGTGAGCACCCGGATGTTGAAAGAGTCAAATAAAAAGCCAGCGATTAAACTGGCTTATTATAAGAGTAGAAGAGAGCGTTATGTTCTCTTCGGCTGCTGATAGGTACGGCCGGCAGCTTGATAGACATCTTTCTGTTTGATGTCGAACATATCGAAGAAGAACCAAGCGACAAATTTAATCACGTCATCGCCGTCATTCATGATCCACTCAGCGTA
>NZ_JAKRFQ010000590.1 GCF_022347985.1 Photobacterium sp. OFAV2-7 | reverse complement strand
CACGGTATTGTGCCTTAAGCTGTTCACCACGGTCTGCAACGGCACGAAGCTGGCGAGTATGTGCAATCAACTCGCGCGCCTTATCACCTGCCTGGGCACGATCAACCGCACCGGCAATAGTTGTGACAATTTGCAGGCCTTTATCAAACTGCTGGGCAGCCGCCGACGACATATCCAGTTTATGTTTCAGGGCCAGCAGTGCCGTGGTCTGTACTTCCTGCTCATGCTTGAGCTGGGACAGGTAAGGCACCGCCTGATCTGCAAGTAGCTGATGATCGCCAGACAGATCGCGGGCTTTCTCCAGCGCCTGTACCGCCTGCTGATATTGCAGGGCACGGGTCTGCTGCATATCCAGCGCCTGCTGGTAGTCCGCCAACTGAGTTTTCAGGCTGTCGACTTCCTCTTCGCTCAGCAGTGCCTGCTCTTCAGCCATTGCCAGTTGCTCGGCGGCTTCTTCAACCACCATGACCTGCTCTTCCAGGCGCTCGGTCAGCTCTTCAAGATCTTCGCGATAACGCTCAATCTTCTCTTGCTGACGAACCGCAGTCTGCACCAACTGAAGATGATCCGACGCCGCCTGATGATCCTGCTCCAGTGCGCTCTCACGCTCTGTCAGTTCATCCAGCTCGCCAGTCATGTTGATCATCGATGTTTGCTGATCATCCAACACCTTGCGCGAACCAAGTAGTTCGCCACGCAAACTCAGGGTCTTTTCCAGTTTCTGGCGACGCTCGTTGGCATGGCGCATATAGTCCGCAGCAACATAGTTGGTTGCCTCAGTGATCAAATGCTTGAACAGATCACGGTCATTCTGGGTCAGCTTGATAGCTTCCAGCGTCATCCGGTTCTCGCGCAGTGCTGCTTCCATGTCCTGGAAGGCTTTCTTCACCCCGGTATTTTGCGGCAACAGGTAGTCACGCAGCGAGCGGGTGATCGCACTCGAGATACCACCGTACAGCGAGGCCTCAATCAGGCGATAGAATTTGGAACGATCGCTGCTGTTGCGTAATTTCTTCGGCAGAACACCAAACTCAAACATCTGGGCATGGTAATCCGTCACCGAGTTAAAGGCTTTGAAGTGGGTCCCTTCGTACTCGGCAGCAATCTCTTTGACTTCATTGATCTGGCGAACCCGCGCCTGATTGTCAGACAAAGTTTCGACCAAGACTTCGGTCGGCTTAATACCCGATGGCAGGCCCTGGATAATAAATGGCTTGATATCCACTTTCTTGTCACGACCAGCCACTTGCTGCAGCTTGACCGCAAAGATGATGCGTTGCTTCTTGGAGTTAACCACATCCAGCGCTGCATAACAGGCACCCGGCTTCAGCTTACCGTGCAGACCCTTGTCGCGAGAGGCATTAGAACTACCGGCTTCGGTTGTATTACGAAAGTGCAGCAGGCTCTGATCCGGGATCAGAGAAGTAATGAATGCCGCCATCGTTGTCGACTTACCGGCACCGTTACCACCTGACAGAGTGGTCACCAAATTATCAATGTCAAAGGTACGGGCAAAGAAGCCGTTCCAGTTGACCATTGTCAGCGATTGATACTTACCGCGTTCCATCAGGCTTCACCCTCCTGTCCGTCATGCTCGACTTGTTCTGTTACTTGCTCGCCCGTTGCATCCAGCAGGCTAGACTGGCTTGGCTCCTGCTGGTGAACCACCACCGCTTCACCATCACGGATCAGACGTAGCTGGGCTTCACGTACATCATCACCAGTGCGAACATCAGCACCAAAGCGGAATACCGCCTCGCTGATACGGAATTTGCCGTTCTCACCTACCGGAATGATCATCCCGATACGGCGCAGGCGACGCAGCGACGTTTTGACCTTGTCGAACAGTTTTTCCCGGTCGAGATCAGAGCCGGTTGCCCGATTGGTGACAAGCTTCATTAGCTTGGCCTCATCCGCCAGTGCCAATAGCTCGTCGAACAGTTCCTGATTGGTAAAAATCCCTTCGTGCGCCAAGCGCTCCGGGCTCAAATAAAGGAAACACAGTACCTTGCCCACCAGCATGTCGATTTCTGACAGTACCGAGCGACCGATCAGTGACGTCGAGCGTGGGCGCAGGTAGAAGAAACCTTCCGGGGCACGAACCAACTCGGCGTTATAACGTTTGTAAAACATAGCCAGCGGCTGCTCAAACTCGATCAACAGGGCATGGTTATCCAAATCTTCGCTGGCGATATGGCGGCCAGAACGTAGCGCATTATCCAGTGCCGGGAAAAGCGGGTTGGCTATTGCCTTGGCCAGCTTCTCAGGCATAAATTCTTCAATATTTATCGATGACATTAGCTTGTACCTTGGCTCCGTATTCATTGATTGCTTCCCAGTCAGGCTGAATTGCGTTGAAGTCAGACTCCGAGTAACCGAGCCTTACTGCCTGATCAATCACAATGCGCGCCAAATCAAAGTGCTGCGCATGTGGTTGTTGAGCCAAATAATCTTTAAGAAGCAAACTTAGGTTGATTGCAGCACCCGTTTCTTTATGGGCCTGCAGCATTGCAGCAACTTGGTCTGTCAGCTGGTCGTTCACCAGGCTGAGCTCTTCAAATTCCATCTCTTCCGGCACAATACCGGTAACTTCGTCGTCTCGCAGCACCAACGCCTCGTCACGCATATCCAGCAGACGGTCGGCATCAGCGTAGGTCAGCAGCCATGGTTCGTCGAAGTAATCGGTGACCGACTGACGCAAGCGCTGGCTGAAGGCACGGTTCTTATCCATATCGATCGCGGTACGGATAAACTTATGGACGTGGCGGTCATAGCCAATCCACAGGTCAATTGCCTGCTGCCCCCAGTTGATGATCCGGTCTAGCTTGGCCTGCAAAATGAAGATCATCCCGTCGACAAAATCCAGCTCCGGATTACCCTGAATTTCTTCCTGGATAGCCAATAGCTGGGTTTGTAGTTGGTCGCCTGCCGCTTGCAGCGTATCCTGCAGCTCACGCAGCGTACTGGAGGTTTCATTCAGCAAGCTCTCACAATTGGTGATTGCCGCTCGCCAATCCTGATTCAGCAGTTCGGCAATATCTTGCTTCACCTGTTGCTGCTGCTCATCCATGGTGCGCTGGTTAAGATCAATCCGGTCAAAGATTTCCGCCACTGAGTATTTCAGTACAGCGTAGACCTGCTGACGCCAGTGCTTCTCATCACCACCTTCCTGCGCGGCTTCCGCAGCCTTGTTGATCTCGTCGGCAACCATAGCCAGCTGAATCGACAGTTTCAGTGAAGAGTACTCGCGATGACGGGCGTAGTAGTCGGTTATGCTCAGCGCAAGCGGGCTGAGACGGTAAATACT
>NZ_JAKRFQ010000589.1 GCF_022347985.1 Photobacterium sp. OFAV2-7 | reverse complement strand
AGCAACAGCCCCCCTTCAGGCCCGATGATACGATTGAAATCATGGAAGAAACAGACGTATCGACAAAGACAGAAGGTAATCCTATGAAAAGGGAGCTAGCTTACTAGTCACTTCTCCTTTCGTTATAACTCCGTGCACCTTGAAGCAACAAGGTGCACGGATTGTTGACCCTTAATTAGCGAAACTAGCTAGATAAAAACTGTCCTAGGTAACATTTAGTGCCCAGCGGATCAGTAACGCGACCAGTGACAAACTCAACACGCCGCAAAACCACAACGCAACAAACCACAGCCAGCGTTTAAAACACGGATTGATCATCAATGGTACCCTTCATCTTCATTCAGCTTGCCTCGGAACACCCAATACGAATACGCCGTGTAGGCAATTATTAGCGGTAACAAAATGACCGCGCCGGCAAGCAGAAATTTCAAGCTGGTATCAGGCGCAGCAGCCTCGGCATACGTCAGGCTATGCGGGACAATATAGGGATAGGTACTGACACCAAAACCCAACGAGGCCAGCAGGAATAGACCAAGGCTGGCCAGATATGCCTTAATAGGTTTATGTTCTATCAGATCTTTAAACAGCAGGTACACCAGATAGGCAGACCCTGCCGGGATCAGCAAGAACAAAAATGCCTGCGGAAATGAGAACCAGCGATCAGCGATTTCGCTATTTCCTAAAGGCAGCCACAAGCTCAAGATCCCAACCATAACCACCATAATCAAGGCACACCTTTTGGCTGTCGAGTAATAGCGGCTCTGATAAGGTTTCGGCAGTTTTATCAATAACCAGCAGGCACCAAGCAGACAGTAAGCAGCTATGGTTACCAGCCCACAAAAAACGCTGAAGGGGGTGAACCAGTCGAACCAGCCGCCGCTATACTGCCTGTCAGCCACTTCAATCCCTTGCAATAAGGTGCCAAGCATCATGCCCTGAGTGAAAGTTGCCATCAATGAGCCAATAAAAAACGAACTATCCCATAGAAATTGCCCGCGCCGGGTCCGGAAACGGTACTCGAATGCAACCCCTCTAAAGATGAGTCCGAGCAACATCATGATCAACGGGGCATACAAGGCTGGCATTACCACCGCATAGGCTAAAGGAAATACGGCAAATAAACCGCCCCCGCCAAGCACCAGCCAGGTTTCGTTACCGTCCCATACCGGTGCGATACTATTCATCATCAAATCTCGCTCTTTGGTTGAATCGCCAGCAATAAACAAAATCCCAATACCGAGATCAAATCCATCAAGTGCCACATAGGCGAAAACCGCAATAGCAATGAGCATGTACCATATCAATGCGTAATCCATATGGCCTCCTATAGCCTTGGGTCAGTTGTGGTTGATACAGCCGATTGGCCTTTCAGCTCCGCCTGATACTTGGTCGGCGATTTACGCATCAGCCTGAGCAGGTAGAAAAAACCTGCACCAAAAACAGTGAAGTACACCACAACAAATGCCGCTAGCGACACACTGACCGCCGCAGCGTTAACGGGTGAAATGGAATCGATGGTTCTCAGTAACCCATAAACGGTAAATGGCTGTCGCCCTACTTCCGTAGTCACCCAGCCACAGATAATGGCGACAAAGCCAGTCGGGGCCATCACAACACAGCAGCGGTGGAACCACTCATTGTGGAAGAGATCGTCTTTTCTCCTCAACCACAAGCTGGTCAGTCCGACAGCCAGCATCAGAAACCCGATCCCAACCATGATCCTGAAGCTCCAAAAAACGATACCGACTGGCGGATGTTCATCCTCGGGAAACGCATCTAGCCCCTTAACTTCTCCGTTCCACTCATGCGTGAGGATCAGGCTACCGAGATGTGGAATCGCGATTTTGTAATCAACGGTTTTCTCCTCTTCATTCGGTAACCCAAACAAGATCAGTGGTGCCCCTTTTTGTGTTTCAAAATGCCCTTCCATCGCAGCCACTTTTGCAGGCTGATGCTCAAGCGTATTCAGGCCATGAAGATCCCCCACGATTACCTGGATCGGGGTGACTATCGCGGCCATCCACATTGCCATTGAAAACATGGTTCGCGCCAGGTGATTACTCTGAGAACGCAGCAAATGAAAGGCTCCTACCCCTCCGACAACAAAAGCCGTCGTCAAGAATGCCGCCAGCACCATGTGAACGAGACGATATGGAAAAGAGGGATTAAAGACGACGGCCCACCAGTCTTCAGGGATAAACTGGCCAAGCTCATTCATCGAATAGCCCGCTGGTGTCTGCATCCAACTGTTTACAGAAAGGATCCAGAATGCTGAGAACAGGGTACCGAATGCGACAATAACCGTAGACAGGAAATGCAGCTTTTTCCCGACACGGTTCATCCCAAACAACATCACACCGAGAAAACCAGCCTCAAGAAAGAAAGCTGTAAATACCTCATACCCCATCAAAGGACCAAGCACGGGGCCGGTTTTGTCTGAAAAGACACTCCAGTTAGTACCAAACTGATAACTCATCACAATGCCGCTGACGACGCCCATCCCAAAGCTGATAGCAAAGATTTTTATCCAGTAATGGTACAACTCGATATATTTGTGCTTGCCTGTTTTTAGATACAAACCTTCCAGCACAGCTAGGTAGCTCGCCAAGCCAATAGTGAATGCCGGAAAAATGATATGGAAAGAAACAGTAAATGCGAATTGGAACCTTGCCAGATCAACTGCGAGTTCATTCATCGTTGCTCCTTAGCCCAAACCAACGTATCAAGGTGCCCGGTTCAGGTAGTACATGTCATGAAAGCTCTATTCTGCTAATACGATCAAAGCTAAATTATGGTTCATCTGTGGAGTTTTTTCAGTACGATTAACGCTATTAACTATCATTAGGCGTTTTATTATTTTTGTAACCACCTAATTATTAGCCTCTTCATCCTTTGACAAACAACAATGAAAAACTCAAGGATATTAATAAACCGCCCTTAATGATAAAGCCACAATAATTGTGTTTGAATAAGCCACCTCTCTGAATTTGTACATCAATGATGACATTTATATATTCCTTAACTTGGCAATAAAATTACAAACCAATGATAATTAACAACATTATTACCAACCACTTTAATAGAGTATATTTAATCTGTATTTAGAGTTTATCATTCAGATATTTCTTCTTGCCATTAGCCTTAGTTAGGCGTATAGATATAAATTAAATCACCACTCAGCCCTTGCTAGTAATGATAATTACTGGCACGACATCTTACGTTTAAATTTTGGTATTTGATGTGAGGGCACACTTTATGAGTCTTAAACGAACTCTTGAAAAAATGGAGCCGGACTTTGAACCCGGAGG
>NZ_JAKRFQ010000588.1 GCF_022347985.1 Photobacterium sp. OFAV2-7 | reverse complement strand
AGCCTCAAAGCGAATCAGATATGCTTGCCAACCTAAAAGCCATGGCAAGCAAGAATATCATCAACCGCAGCTTTATCGGTCAGGGTTACTACAACACCTTTACGCCAAACGTTATTCTGCGTAACGTCCTGGAAAATCCAGGTTGGTACACCGCTTATACCCCTTACCAGCCAGAAATCTCTCAAGGTCGCCTCGAGTCACTGCTTAACTATCAGCAGATGGTTATGGACCTTACTGGCATGGAGCTGGCCAACGCCTCGTTGCTTGATGAAGCAACAGCAGCTGCCGAGGCAATGACCCTTTGCCAGCGTGCGGGTAAAAACAAGAGCAAAGCATTTTTTGTATCGAACGACCTGCACCCGCAGACTGTAGACGTTGTTCGTACTCGTGCCGGTTATATCGGCATTGAAATCATCACTGGCTCTATCGACGAGCTGGACAACCACGACGTATTCGGCGCCCTGGTTCAGTACCCTGGCACCAGCGGTAAAGTGGTCGACCTGACTGAAACAATTGAAAAAGCACACGCCAAGAAAACACTGGTTGCCGTTGCCTCTGATCTGCTTGCACTAACGCTTCTGAAGTCACCTGGCGAAATGGGTGCCGACGTAGTTATCGGTAGTGCCCAGCGCTTCGGTGTACCGATGGGCTTCGGTGGTCCGCACGCGGGCTTCATGGCAACCAAAGACAAGCACAAGCGTACAATGCCAGGCCGCGTTATCGGCGTATCGAAAGACTCCAAAGATAACCAAGCCCTGCGTATGGCAATGCAGACGCGTGAGCAGCATATCCGTCGTGAAAAAGCGACATCTAACATCTGTACGGCTCAGGCGCTTCTGGCAAACATGGCTGCATTCTATGCCCTTTACCACGGTCCGGAAGGCCTGCGTAAGATCGGCCGCCGTGTCCACCACCTAACAGCAATTCTTGCAGCAGGCCTGCGCAACTCTGGCATCGAACTGGCACATGACACCTTCTTCGACACCATTACGCTAAACACTGGCAAGAAAACCAACGAGTTCTACAAAAAAGCACTTGATGCAGGTATGAACCTGCGTAAGTATGACACTCAGCTTGGTATCAGCATTGACGAAACCACCAAAGTTGAAGATATCGAAGAGTTGCTTGCTCTGTTCAGCGGTGATGCTCTAAAAGCATCCATGTTCACAGCAGACATCGCTTCCGATGAGTTTGCAGCGATTCCAGAAAGCTGCCGTCGTACCAGCAAGTACCTGACGCACCCAGTATTCAGCGAGCATCACAGTGAAACGCAGATGATGCGTTACATGAAGAAGCTGGAAAACAAAGACTACTCACTGACTCACGGCATGATCCCGCTAGGCAGCTGTACCATGAAGCTGAATGCCGCAGCTGAAATGATCCCTGTGACCTGGCCTGAGTTCGGTGCCCTGCACCCATTTGCTCCGGCTGATCAGGCGAAGGGCTATACTGAGCTGGCCAAGAAGTTCTCTGAAATGCTGTGCTCGGTAACAGGCTATGATGCATTCTCGCTACAGCCTAACTCAGGTGCCCAGGGTGAGTACGCTGGCCTAATCGCAATCCAGCGTTACCACGAGTCTAACGGTGATTCGCACCGTAACGTATGTTTGATCCCAAGCTCTGCACACGGTACTAACCCGGCTTCTGCCGCCATGGTATCGATGAAAGTTGTGGTTGTTGGCTGTGATGACCTGGGTAACATCGACGTTGAAGATCTGAAAGCGAAGATCGAAAAACACCGCGACAACCTGTCGTGCATCATGATCACCTACCCTTCTACCCACGGTGTATACGAAGAAGCCGTTCAGGAAGTATGTGAGCTGGTACACGAAGCTGGCGGTCAGGTTTACCTTGACGGTGCCAACATGAACGCCCAGGTTGGCCTAACCAGCCCAGGCTTCATCGGCTCTGACGTTTCGCACCTTAACCTGCACAAAACCTTCTGTATCCCACACGGTGGTGGTGGTCCGGGCATGGGTCCTATCGGTGTTAAATCGCACCTGGCTCCGTTCCTACCGGGTCACACAGAAAGCTCTGAAAGCGATAAGCCTCAATACGCTGTATCAGCAGCCGAGCTAGGTTCTGCTTCAATCCTGCCTATCTCATACGCTTACATTGCGATGATGGGTGAAGAAGGCCTGACTGAAGCCACTAAACTGGCTATCCTTGGCGCAAACTACGTGATGGAGCGTCTACGTCCGCACTACCCTGTTCTGTACCGCGGTACACACGGCCGTATTGCTCACGAATGTATTATCGACATCCGTCCAATCAAGGAAGCCTCTGGCATCTCTGAGGAAGACGTTGCGAAGCGTCTGATGGACTACGGATTCCACGCGCCAACCATGTCATTCCCTGTTGCCGGTACGCTGATGATCGAGCCAACAGAATCTGAAGACCTGGCTGAACTGGATCGCTTCTGTGATGCAATGATTGCGATTCGCCACGAGATTGCCCGTGTACAAGATGGCGAGTGGGATCTGGCAGACAACCCATTAGTCAACGCCCCGCACACTCAGGCAGACTTGATGGAAACCGAGTGGGAACGCAGCTACAGCCGCGAGCTAGGTTGCTTCCCATCAAACCAGACCAAGGACGCCAAGTACTGGCCGACGGTTAACCGGGTTGATAACGTATTCGGTGACCGTAACCTAGTATGTTCTTGCCCGGGTATTGAGAACTACATTGAAGACTAAGGGTTTGTGATTACAAACGACTAAGTCTGATATAAGTAACTAAAGGCGAACCATGTGGTTCGCCTTTTTCTATTGGGGCAAGTTCTATAAGTGCTTTCAATTACACGTAAAGCTATCAAGTATAGCTAAACAAACTTGCAAACTTTACCACCTGAGCAACAATCTCATTCTAGATTTTCTAAACTTTGTAGTAACCCTTGATAATACAAATCACACTCACTAGCCCCTACTTTGAAACTGATACATTACCTATTAAAAAAATCCGGAGGTATCAGTTTCAAACCCGAAAATGAAAATACATCATTTCAAACAGGTGAGTACTAAGGCTTTGCTACACTTTTTACAACCAAAATCGACTTATTGATATAATGGCTATCCCCTTTTTTCTTCGTATCAAGCGCAAAATCGCCGGATAATTGGTAGATGGCCCAGCCAGCTGAAAACTCATTTAACAGTTCTTTGTTGTTATCAATATATTCTTCAGCTTCTTTGGCTTCTCTAAATGCAATACCACCGGGATAAATCCCCCAAAATGCAGGGCCAAACTTAACTACCTTCTTATTCTGAGCTATAGATTCAGCATATGAGCCCAGATCTTTATAGATTACCGTTCCAG
>NZ_JAKRFQ010000587.1 GCF_022347985.1 Photobacterium sp. OFAV2-7 | reverse complement strand
CGAATGGCCGCTGATCGCCCGGTAAGATTAATAAACCACCAAAAACTTAAATTTCAGAGAATAAGGAAAGAGTAACAGCATAAAATTGGCATTAACAACCAACACAAAACAAACTACCGAAATAATAATTTTTAGAACAAAAAATTACAGAAATACAATTGATTAGAATTTTATACGCTTCGGGTATTTATTATCATTCCCACCAATAAAAAGCCCCGCAGTACGGGGCTTGATAACAAACAGTAACAGTATTGGTTACATGCTGTATGTGTACGGTGCCTGAATACCCAGCGGGATACCAATCGCCCAGTAGGCCAACAGGAAGATTGTCCAGCCAATCAGCATGGCAATCGAGTACGGCATCATCAGTGAAGCCAGCGTACCAATACCTGAACTCTTCACATAACGCTGGGTATAGACCACCACCAGCGGGAAGAACACCATCAGTGGTGAAATGATATTGGATACAGAATCACCCACACGGTACGCCGCCTGAGTCAGTTCAGGAGAAATACCAACTGCCATCAGCATTGGCACCAAGATTGGGCCAATCAAGGCCCACTTCGCCGATGCCGAGCCAACCAGCAGATTGACAAACGCAGTCAGAAGAATCATACCAACAATGGTGATCTGACCTGGCAGGTTCATGGCTTTCAGCAGATCGGCTCCCGATAGTGCCAACAATGTACCAAGGTTAGACTGGCTGAATGCAGCCAGGAACTGGGCACAGAAGAAGGCCATTACAATATAGCCGCCCATGGTTCCCATAGTCGCCGACATTGCCTTGATAATATCGTCACTCGATTTGAACGAGCCTGACACACGCCCGTATACCACACCCGGAATAATGAACAGGATAAAGATCAGCGGCACAATCGACTGCATCAGCGGTGCAGTAAAGGCCGTTATTTCACCTTCTGGTGAGCGCAGTGGCGAAGTTTCTGGGAAAACGGCCGCCACCAATGCCACGATACCGATAACCATTGCCCAGCCGGCGCGATTGAAAGCTTTTGATTCAGTGTCAGTGAATGAGCCCAGATCCGGCGCTTCTTCCGCATCGTCATCGATTGGTGTCTTGCTCAGGCGTGGCTCGATGATTTTCTCAGTGACATACCAGCCGATCGCTACAACAATAATTGAGGACAGGCCAGTAAACAGCAAGTTAGACAGCGGGTTAACGACATACTCAGGGTCAAGAATTTGCGCAGCAGACTGAGTAAAGCCAGCCAATAGCGGGTCAATGCCCGAAGGAATAAAGTTAGCCGAGAAGCCACCCGATACACCAGCAAATGCCGCGGCGATACCCGCTAACGGATGACGACCCGCAGCATGGAAAATAATACCACCTAGAGGAATAACCAGGACGTAGCCGGCATCTGCGGCAGTGTGGGAAACAATCGCCACCAAGATAAGCATTGGTGTAAGCAGCTTGGCTGGCGTGAAGTTAAGCATTTTCTTCAGGCCGGTGTTAATGAACCCGGAGGCTTCTGCGACACCGACACCCAGCATCGCTACCAATACAATGCCAAGCGGTGCAAATCCGGTAAAGGTTTTTACCATACCAGACAGGAACCCTGCCAGGGACTGGCCTGTCAGAAGGTTGTTGATCTCAATGGCTTGTCCTGTAACAGGGTGGATCAGTCCAAACTCGAACTGAGAAAGTAGTGCTGACAAGGCCCAGACGATGACGAGTCCCCAGAAAAAAAGTAGGGCCGGATCGGGGATTTTATTACCTGCGCGTTCTATGAAGTTTAAGAACTTATCCATCGCACTCGATGGTGCATCGGGTGCTTTCTGTACTGCTTCATTACTCATGGGAACTCCATGGCTGTTGATGATGTGTATAGTTGCGGCGCTGAATTTATAGTTTTGTCGCCAATCAAATATCCCTCTCGGGTTATTAGATGATTGTAATGAAATCAAGGCAATAAAACGCACACAAACCCAACAAACAACCATAAAGCACAAGGATATTTTGTAAAAAAGTATTAATACAGAACCTATCACCAACGATCTTTTAACACACCAGAATCATTTGCTCAACAACAATACCTACAAGCAAACCAGCACTTCGTTTTTATTGCCCATTAGCATTTATCTTCTAGCTCACTAGGATCAAAACGAAAAAAGGCACCCGAAGGTGCCTTTTTCAACGACTTCGCCCAGTCAATAACAGAGGCGAAGCATCAAAGCTTCTGTCAACGCAGTAAACTTATTCCCACTCGATTGTCGCTGGCGGTTTACCGGAAACATCGTAAACCACACGGGAGATCCCATCGACTTCGTTAATAATACGGTTCGATACCTTGCCAAGGAAATCATATGGCAGGTGGGCCCAGTGCGCGGTCATAAAGTCGATTGTCTCGACAGCACGTAGCGATACTACCCAGTCGTACTTACGACCGTCGCCCATTACACCAACCGAACGTACCGGCAGGAATACGGTGAAGGCCTGAGACACTTTGTGGTACAGATCAGCATTGTGCAGCTCTTCAATAAAGATTGCATCAGCGCGGCGCAGCAAGTCACAGTACTCTTTCTTCACTTCGCCCAGTACACGAACACCCAGGCCAGGCCCCGGGAACGGATGGCGGTAAAGCATGTTGTATGGCAAGCCCAGTTCCAGACCAATCTTGCGAACTTCATCTTTAAACAGCTCTTTAAGCGGTTCAACCAAGCCCATTTCCATGTCTTCCGGCAGGCCGCCGACGTTATGGTGAGACTTGATAACGTGCGCTTTACCCGTTTTAGATGCCGCCGATTCAATCACATCCGGGTAGATAGTGCCTTGTGCCAGCCATTTCGCATTCTCAAGTTTCTTCGACTCTTCGTCGAACACATCAACAAAGACGTGACCAATGATCTTACGCTTGGCTTCCGGATCCGCTTCGCCAGCCAGTGCGTCAAGGAAACGGTTTTCAGCGTTCACGTGAACAATGTTGAGGCCAAAGTGATCGCCAAACATCTCCATCACCTGCTCGCCTTCGTTCAGACGAAGCAGACCGTTGTCGACAAATACACAGGTTAGCTTGTCACCGATGGCACGGTGGATAAGCATTGCCACCACCGATGAGTCAACACCGCCGGACAGGCCAAGGATCACCTCGTCGTCACCCACCTGCTCTTTGATGCGGGCAACGGCGTCTTCAATAATATTGGCCGACGTCCAAAGCTTTTCACAACCACAGATGTTCAGCACGAAGTTTTCGATAATGCGCATCCCCTGGCGGGTGTGCGTAACTTCAGGGTGGAACTGAACGCCGTAGAAGTGCTTCTCTTCATTGGCCATTGCAGCATAAGGACAGGTATCGGTTTCTGC
>NZ_JAKRFQ010000060.1 GCF_022347985.1 Photobacterium sp. OFAV2-7 | reverse complement strand
ACACAGGCAGGGACTGCTGACCGCTACAGTCCTGGCTCAGAGTACCATTGGACAAGCGGTTATATTTCATCGTGGTCAGCTTCTTGGGCCAGGTCAGACGCAAAGGTTCCGGCTGACGACGATTGAGATAGTCGCTATACAGGCGCAGGGCCCCGGCCGAACCAGTCAGGTTGACGGGCTTGTTATCGTCTCTCCCGATCCAAACAGTTACCACTTCACGGCCATCGGCTCCGACATACCAACTATCCCGGGTCTTATCGGTTGTACCGGTTTTCCCTGCCAGTGCCGCCCAGCCGAATGTCGGCTGCAGAAAGCGCGCAGTTCCCTGGCTAACCACATTTTTCATCCCGTAGGTAGTCAGCCATGCCGCCTGCTCCGGTACCACCTGGGCTGCTTTGGGGTAGTTCTGGTAAAGCATGCTGCCCTGCTGGTCAACGACGGCACGCAGTGCGGTTAGCTCCGCCTTACGTCCACCGCTTGTCACCGTCTGGTACATCTGGGTGACCTCAAACGGCGTCAGGGTAAAGGCACCGAGCAAAATCGACGGCAATTTAGGGATCTCATTACGGTCGACACCAAGCTGCACCATGGTATCAATCACCGGGTCGAGGCCGACTTTCAACCCCAGATTCACAGTCGGTACATTCAGCGATTTTGCCAGCGCATAATACAACGGCACCTCGCCCCGGAACTTACGGTCATAGTTTCGCGGCTTCCAGGCCGTTCCCCGGCTTCCCTTCAGCATGATAGGCTTATCATCAATCGTGGTCGCCAGGGAGTATTGCCCTGGTTTACGAAGGGCTGCCAGATACACGGCAGGTTTAACCAGCGAGCCTATCTGACGGCTTCCTTCCAGCGCCCTATTGAATCCGGCATAGCCCGGACGGCTACCCCCAACCATCGCACGAACTTCTCCGCTTCGGCGATCAACAGCAACGATGGCCGTCTCGACTTTTACACCGGCCTTCTTGTTTAATTTCGGCACCATCGCCATCACCGCTTTTTCGGCTTCTTGCTGTGATAGCGGATCCAGGGTACTGAACACTCTCAGGCCCACGCCCGGGGTAAAGTTATCACCAACTTTCTGCTTCAGCTCTCGCTGCAACTGTTGGAAATACGCCGGCTGGCGACTGGCAATCATCGGACGGTTCTGCACATCCAGCGGACGGGATGCGGCCTGCTCGTATTGTTCACCGTCCAAAATGCCATTGTCCATCATCAGCCTCAGGATCAAATCCCTGCGCTGGCGGGCACGCTCAGGATTGCGCCACGGGTTGTAATAAGACGGGCCCTTTGCCAGCCCGACCAACAACGCCTGCTGATCGATACGCAGCTCCTGCAGCGGTCGGCCAAAGTACAGTCGCGCTCCCAGGGCAAAACCGTGTACCTCTTTGCCCCCGTTTTGACCAAGATAAATTTCATTGAGGTAGGCTTCGAGGACCCGATCTTTACTGTAACGATAGTCGATGATCAGGGCGATATAGGCCTCACTCAGTTTCCGCAGCAAAGTACGCTCGCGGGAAAGGAAAATATTTTTTGCCAGCTGCTGTGTCAGGGTACTTCCCCCCTGTACTGTCCTTCCGGCTTTCAGGTTCACGAAAAGCGCACGTACAATTGCCAACGGGGAAACACCGTCGTGATGATAAAAATCACGGTCTTCGGTCACCAATAAAGCATCAACCAGCACCTCGGGGAAGCGCTCTCGCGGCAGGAAGATTCGCTGCTCGCCTTCATTTGCCCCCAGCATTCCCAGCATTTTTGGCTCAATACGCAAGTAGCCCAGTTGACGCTTGCTGCCAACTTCGTGGATCCGACTCAAGGTTCCGTCGGAAAAAGTCAGCATCACATGCCGCTTGCCCTCGTGGCCGTCCTCGAACTCAAAAGGCCGGCGGATAAGCTCAATACGAGTAGACGATGATGAATACTCACCGATCCGCTGCGGCGTTTTGACTTTGTGGTACTGCAAGAGATCAAGCTCCCTACGAACTTCCTGCAGGGTCATGGCCTGATCAGGTTGCAACGTCAGCACCCGCCCGTATACAACAGCCGGCAGATTCCACAACTGGCCATCAAACTTATCCCGCACCACATTATCCAGGTAGATCCCGACAACCAGCAGCACAGCCACCACCGCAATGGCAACTTTAACACCGAACCCTATCAGCCATCTCAACCAGCGCGGTAACCGGGATTGCTTCTTGGTGGTCTTTTTCCGGCTACGGCGAGGTTTGGCCGGGCTTTTTTTGGCGGGCGCTTTGGTCGATGTCTTGCGCCGGGTACCGGTTTTCTTCTCGGCAGGTTTCTTCGCCACAGGCTTTTTGCCTCCCGGCTTCTTTGGGGCTGGCGCTGCAAGGCGAACTGGCAACTTGATCTTCATGCTGTTCATCATTCCCGAAATCCAATCCCTGTATGGCTATTGTCTGAACACAGGGATCAAAAGGCTTCTGTCGGCCATCACGCAGTTCGCGGCAGCTGACAATGCAATTACATATACTTCTTGGTTTTCTTTGTTGGTGCATGGTTTGCCGGATCATCTGGCCACACATGCTTGGGATAGCGCCCTTTCATCTCTTTCTGTACATCCCGGTAGGAGCCTTGCCAGAAAGCGGCCAAATCCTGGGTGATCTGCAATGGTCGCTGCGCCGGGGAGAGCAGCTCCAACACCACCGCAACCTTCCCGTTGGCAATCTGCGGGGATGTTTTTTCTCCGAACATCTCCTGCATTCGCACTGCCAGTACCGGTTTATGGCCCAGTTGATAACGGATTGGATAGCGCGATCCTGTCGGCACCTGGTAATGCGTGGGCAGTATCGAGTCCAATGCTTTCGCCTGCTCCCAGCCAAGACGGGCTTCCAATGCCGCCACTAGGTCAATCTTATCAATCGCTTTAAGCGTTTTTATACCATTCATAAACGGCAACAGCCACTGCTCGGCATCAGCAAGCAAGCTCTCCTCGTCCATGGCCGGCAGATTCAGCTCCGGCAGCCACTCTGCAGCACAGCGGGCCCGAACAAGCAAACTCTCCGCACGTTTATTCCACGGCAGTACATCCAACCCCTTGCGCACTATCGCATTGAGCAGGGCTTCGCTGGCCTTGGCCGGATCCGGCTCTGCCATCGCACTACGCTTCAGGATCAGCTGGCCACAGCACAAGTGCTTCTCGGCACTCAAACGTCCTTTCTTGTCATCCCAATCCAGCCATTCACGCTCATCAAACAGCTGTGGAAGTAACTGTTGCAGCAGGTCTGCATCTGCTGCGATAGCCGAGAAGATACGGCTGTCGCCCTGCCGGGTCTTGACGACATCGGCAACCACCAGCATAGCTTCATTCGCCATCGGCTCATCCGGTAGCAACATCGCTCCCTGGCCATTAGCCAGCTGATAACGCCCGTCCCTTCCTCGCGACAGGGCAATACGGTCTGGGAACCCCGCTGCCATCAAGGGAGCGATCCACTCGGCATCTGTTTTTAAACTAGCAGGCACTGTCTTTGCCAATTTACCCAGATGATGCTTGGCACGCTGCATATATTGTCGGCTTCGTGGGAGCTTGCCACCTTCCAGCAGATTGAGCTGAAAATGCAGATCCGGATTGTTCATGCCACGCGGAGGCTCTTCTAACAGTGCCACCAGCATGGCCGCTGTCGCCATCGCCGACATGCTCTGACTCTTGGCCATCAGCAATATTGCGGCATGACGGGGATCGGCGCCCAGTTGCTGTATTTGCTTTCCCCTGGTAGTGAGCTTGTTATCTGCATCCAACGCCCCCAGGCTTTGTAACAACGCGCGAGACTGACGTAGAGCCTGAGCAGGAGGAATATCCAGCCAACGCAGTTCCCCGGCCTCCATACAGCCCCACTGGGCCAGCTCCATCGCCAGCGTGGTCAGGTCGGCCCGCAGGATCTCGGGCTGCGGCGTAGCAGGTTGCCTGACCAGCAGCTCTTCACTATAAAGTCGCAGGCAGATCCCCGGCTCAAGACGTCCGGCACGACCGGCGCGCTGTTCGGCAGACGAGCGGGCAATACGGACTAGCTCCAGCCGGCTGATCCCGGTCTTGGGATCCCACTGCGCGATCCGTTCCAGTCCGCTGTCAACAACGATACGGATCCCTTCGATAGTCAAACTGGTCTCGGCGATATTGGTCGCCAGCACCACCTTGCGCTTGCCTTTCGGGGCCGGGGTGATCGCCTGCTGTTGCTGGGCTGTCGTCAGCTGTCCGTAAAGCGGACAAATCTCGACCTCACTCCCCATTTTCTCTTCAAGCAATGTTGCCAGGCGCTTGATCTCGCCGGCACCCGGTAAAAAGACCAAGATAGAGCCTTGCTCACCATTGAGCAGCTGAACCACTTCCCGCGCGGCGCTGTCGACAACCTGCTGGCTATCTGTGACCGTTTTGTATCGGTGCTCCACCGTAAAGCAGCGCCCTTCGGATTCTATATATGCAGCATCGGGAAGCAAGGAAGTAAGCGCCTCGGCATCAAGCGTCGCTGACATCACCAGCAACTTGAGATCGTCACGTAAGGCCTCCTGCACCTCCAGTGCCAGCGCTAGTGACGTATCGGCATGGATACTTCGCTCGTGGAATTCATCAAAAATCAGCAGCCCGATCCCCTCAAGCTCGGGATCCTGCAGCTGCATTCGGGTCATCACACCTTCAGTCACAATCTCCAGCCGGGTGGCCGCGCTGACCCGGGTCTCGCCCCGCACCCTAAGACCGACGGTCTGTCCGACACTTTCCCCCAGCTGCGAAGCCAGATAACTGGCAATATTGCGTGCCGCCAGACGACGCGGCTCCAGCATAACGATCCGCCCCTCAATCCCGCCCTGCTGCAAGATAGCCAAAGGTAACCGGGTCGACTTACCCGCCCCGGGCGGAGCCTTCAAAATAAGCTGAGAGCAAGACGTGAGCTGATCAAGCAACGGAGATAAAACGGTATCGATAGGCAGCTGTGACAATGTGAAAACCTTGTGTCATATTCAAACTATGCTGAAAGCTATTGTACAAGAAAGTCATTTGGCAAACTGAACAATTATCCGCCATCTCCTTATCCTGCGATCTCACTAGGATGAAAATCATTTTTTATGGGACGACATTCGATGAATGCGAATAAGCAAGAACGTCTTTTCTTTGCCCTGGCACTGGACACCCCGGCCAACCAGCCCGTCTTCCATCAACTTTGCCAACTGGCCCAAGCCTTGCCCGGCGAAGGCCGTCGGGTACCGGATCGCAACCTCCACCTGACCCTGGCCTTTCTCGGGCTTGTTGACGAACAACAGAAAGCACACCTCATGGATTTAACCAGCGCAATCGCCGTTCCTTCGTTTGCCTTCCATGCCTCCGTGCTGAAGTACCGCAAGCGAAACCGAATGATATGGCTAGGGGGCAATACCATCCCGGCCCCGCTGGCGCAGCTGGCCTCCGATTTGAAAGAAGCGGCTTTACAAGCCGGACTAGAACAGGAAGAACGCAGCTACAAGCCGCACATCACTCTCAAAAAACAGGTCCGGCAGCGACCTGATCCGATGCCAGAAAATGTGGATTTCAGCTTTCATTTTCAGCACTTTGGATTGTATATTTCAGAACAGGTCAATACAGCCCGAGGCTCAGGCGTACGCTACCGGTGCCTGCGGCAGTGGCCGCTGACCCCAACCCAACAGGACAACCAGGATCTTGAATGAAATTTGACCCACCGTTACAGGCTGCTACATTAATCAGACGCTATAAACGCTTCCTCGCAGACATCGAATTTCCCGATGGCGAAGTGCGTACCATTCACTGTGCCAATACCGGTGCGATGACCGGCTGTGCCGAGCCAGGAAGTACGGTGTGGTACTCCACATCAGATAATCCGAAGCGCAAATACCCCAACAGCTGGGAGCTTACTCACACCCTTGACGGAGACTGGATTTGCGTCAATACGGCTCGGGCCAACCGCCTGGTCGAAGAGGCAATAAACAAGAATGTCATCACAGAATTACAAGGCTATTCATCACTCCGTACTGAAGTAAAGTATGGTTGTGAAAACAGCAGGATAGATATATTGCTGACTGCCGGTGACAAACCACCGTGCTATATTGAAGTAAAGAGCGTTACCCTGCTGGAGGATGGACAAGGCTTTTTCCCCGACGCAGTCACCTCTCGGGGCCAAAAACACCTGCGGGAGCTGATGGAGGTAGCTAAGAACGGAGACAGAGCCGTACTTTTTTTCGCTATTTTACATTCAGGGATTGAAAATGTATCCGCGGCACACCATATAGACCCGGACTATCATAAATTAATTCAACAGGCAGAACGGGCTGGCGTTGAGATCATCTGTTACAAAGCGGTATTGAATCAGGATGAACTCTATTTAAACAACTGTATAAAATTTCATCAACAATTGTGAAAAATGATGCTTTCTTCACATTGGTATAAAATTGAATATATGCAGCAATTGCCACACATACCCCTTTCTGCTATAGATACCGCCCAAAATTAACCAGTGACGGTTATTAGGTATATTAGGAGATGCTATATGCCAGAGAGCAACGTTAAAAAATCGCTAGGCATCCTGGCTATTGCTGGGGTAGAGCCATATCAGGAAAAAGCCGGCGAAGAATACATGGGTGAAGCTCAGCTAGAGCACTTCCGTAAAATTCTTGATGCTTGGCGTAACCAGCTTCGCGAAGAAGTTGATCGCACCGTTAACCACATGCAGGATGAAGCAGCAAACTTCCCTGATCCTGTTGATCGTGCTGCACAGGAAGAAGAATTCAGCCTGGAGCTTCGTAACCGTGACCGCGAACGTAAGCTGATCAAGAAGATTGAAAAAACGCTTCAGCGCATCGAAGACGATGACTTTGGCTTCTGTGACTCTTGCGGTATCGAGATCGGCATCCGCCGCCTTGAAGCCCGCCCTACAGCCGAACTATGTATCGACTGTAAAACGCTTGCAGAAATCAAAGAAAAGCAGATGGCAGGCTAATACTTCGGTATTATACATCAACTGTTTTAAGGGGGAGCAGCAGCTCCCTCTTTCATTTTTTATGATTTGTTTATGAGTACAAAAAGCCATTATATCGGCCGCTTTGCGCCCTCTCCGTCAGGCCCCTTGCACTTCGGCTCCCTTGTCGCAGCCCTCGGCAGCTACCTGCAGGCCAGATCCCAGCAGGGCACCTGGCTGGTACGCATGGAAGATCTCGATCCGCCCCGGGAAATGCCCGGTGCCGCGGACGATATCTTACATACGCTGGAAGCCTACGGACTAACCTGGGATGGCAGCATCATGTATCAGAGCCAACGCCATGAAGCCTACCAGGCCCAGATTGATACCTGGCTCCACAGTCGAGAAGCCTACTATTGCCAATGTACCCGTAAACAAATCAAACTTGCCGGTGGATTTTATCCCGGAACCTGCCGCGAACTGAACTGCAGCGCCAATAACAGCGCCGTTCGACTTAAAGTTAATACACCTGTTACCTATTTTAATGATGTGCTGCACGGCCACATTGAGATCCCGCAGTCCCTGGCCCGGGAGGATTTCATTATCCACCGCCGTGACGGACTGTATGCCTACAACCTCGCCGTCGTTCTGGATGACATCGAACAAGGCGTCACCGAGGTCGTTCGCGGCGCAGATCTGATTGAGCCAACGGGCAGACAAATCGGCCTGTATCGCCAGTTAGGAAAGCCGGAAGTCAGCTATCTGCACCTACCGCTGGCTGTCACCGACAACGGCAACAAACTATCGAAGCAGAACCATGCCCCGGCAATCGACAAGGCCAACCCGAAGCCTGCTTTAATTAGGGCAATGATGTTTCTCGGCATGCAGCCGCCTGCTGATTTAGCTGCCTCCAGCCTGGAAGATATCCTCCGCTGGGGCTGCATGCACTGGCAGGTTGACAGGCTGCCGCAAACCACAGCTATCACACTAGGATTCTAAAATGGCCCGCCGTGATATATGATATGCGGCTGTTTGTTGAACCCGATCCACGTTTATGAGGTGTATTATCTTTAATCGAGTAGCCAGCTTTTGCCGTAAGGTATTGAATCGCGACAGTAGTACTCTCGTTACCGAGGACCTAACCTTGCAAATTTTTCAACGCCAAGAGCACGGTATTTCACGTAAAGATATCAGCGAAAATGCGCTGAAGGTACTGTATCGTCTCAATAAGGCCGGTTTTGACGCCTACCTTGTCGGTGGCGGCGTCCGCGATCTGTTACTAAACAAGCAGCCGAAAGATTTTGATATCGCAACAAACGCCACACCGGAAGAGATCAAGAAGCTCTTTCGCAACTGTCGACTAATCGGCCGTCGCTTCCGTCTGGCACATATTCTGTTTGGCCGCGATGTTATCGAAGTGGCAACTTTCCGTGGCCACCATGCCGATGCCAAGCCAAGCGTCCAGAACAAACAGCAAATCGCCTCGCAAAACCAGGAAGGTATGCTGCTGCGCGACAATGTCTACGGCACTATCGATGAAGACGCCGAACGCCGCGACTTCACGATCAATGCCCTTTACTACAGCATCAAGGACTTTACCGTCAGCGACTATGCCAACGGTGTCCACGATCTGGAGAACCGCATTATTCGCCTGATCGGCGATCCGGAAACCCGCTACCGCGAAGATCCGGTCCGCATGCTGCGTGCAGTCCGTTTTGCTGCCAAGCTCGATATGACAATCGAAAGCAAGACAGCCGAACCCATTCACGGACTTGCCACCTTGTTGCAGGACATTCCGCCTGCCCGCCTGTTTGAGGAAAGCCTAAAGCTACTCCAGTCGGGCAACGGACTAGCAACCTACAAGCTGCTCCGCGAGTATAACCTGTTCCAGCAACTGTTCCCGCTGCTGTCTGAGCACTTTACAGAGGATCACAGCAGCCAGACCGAATTAATGATTGAGCACATTCTCGCTGCGACCGATAAACGTATCGTCGAAGAGAAACGTGTCAATCCGGCCTTTATGTATGCAGCGATGCTGTGGTACCCGATGGTGACCCGGGCCGAGGAAATTTCGATTACCAGCGGCCTGTCGTACTATGATGCCTTTATGGTTGCCTCGAACGATATCCTCGACGAACAAGTTAAGTCGATTGCAATCCCGCGCCGCTTTACCACCACAGTTCGCGATATCTGGCAGCAGCAGATGCGCTTTAGCCGCCGCAGCGGCAAACGTGCCTTCAAGATGCTGGAACATCCTAAATTCAGGGCTGCATACGATTTTCTTGAAATGCGCGGCAACTTCGAGAGTGCCGACATTGCCGAACTGGCTGGCTGGTGGAATGAGTTCCAGTCTGCCGACCGCAACCGACGCAGTAAGATGGTACAGAAAATCAACGACGAGAGCGGCCAGCGTCGTCCTCGCCGTCGTCGTCCGCAGCGTCGTAAAAAACCGCAAGTGAAGTCATCGTCATGATCCGAGCCTATATCGCGATTGGCAGTAACCTGGGTGACCCTGTCGCCCAGGCGAAAAAAGCCATTGCTGCCCTCAAAGAGGTTCCTGAAATCCAGGTGGTTGCAGAATCATCACTTTACAGCAGTACCCCGATGGGACCTCAGGATCAGCCCGACTACATCAATGCGGTGGTGGCAATTGATACCACCCTGTCCCCGCTTGACCTGCTGGATCGCACTCAGGCAATCGAACTTGAGCATGGCCGGGTTCGCAAGGCTGAGCGCTGGGGACCGAGAACACTGGATCTCGACATTATCCTGTACGGTGATCTGGTACATGACTGTGAACGGCTGACCGTTCCACACTACGGGATGAAGGTACGTGAGTTTGTACTTTATCCGCTGGCAGAAATTGCCCCTGATTTAATCCTGCCTGATCAGACAGCCCTCCAGACGCTGCTTCGTCAGGTAGATCGCAATGGCCTCGCCATCTGGCAATCATAAGGCATTGTTTTAGGGAGATAAAATTATGAAAAAGATTACTATCAACGACCTGATGAAGTGGAAGCAGGAAGGTCGTAAATTTGCGTCTGTCACAGCCTATGATGCAAGCTTTGCTCAGCTGTTTGAGCAACAGGAAGTCCCGGTCCTGCTAGTTGGCGACTCGCTGGGTATGGTCCTTCAGGGCAAACCCGATACCCTGCCGGTCAGTGTTCAGGATATTGCCTACCACACGCGTTGTGTCCGCGCTGGCAGCCCGAATGCGCTGCTAATGGCTGATATGCCATTTATGAGCTACGGCACTCCTGAGCAGGCCTGTGAAAGCGCTGCCGAGCTGATGCGAGCCGGTGCCAATATGGTCAAACTGGAAGGCGGAGCCTGGCTGGCCGAGACTGTCTCCAAGCTAACCGAGCGTGCCGTGCCGGTTTGTGCTCACCTGGGGCTAACCCCTCAGTCAGTCAATATTTTTGGAGGCTATAAAGTTCAGGGACGTGACTCTGACCACGCTGAGCAGATGGTGAAAGATGCTATCCTGTTGAAAAACGCTGGTGCCCAGATCATTTTACTCGAGTGTGTACCAGCCAGCCTTGCCGAGCGCATAACCAAAGCCGTCGAGGTACCGGTTATTGGTATCGGTGCCGGTAATGTCACCGACGGCCAGATCCTGGTCATGCACGATATGTTCGGGATCTCAGCCAACTACATGCCACGTTTCTCAAAGAACTACCTGGCTGAAACCGGCGAGATGCGCGCGGCAGTCACCAAATACCTAGAAGATGTCGAGGCCGGTGTTTTCCCGGGCCCAGAACATACCTTTGAGTAAGGAATAAAAATGCAAACATTCGCTGAGATCGCTCCGATTCGCGAACAAGTTCGAGTATGGCGCCGAGAAGGCCGCCGTATCGCTTTTGTTCCAACCATGGGCAATCTGCATGAAGGTCACCTTACGCTGGTTCGCAAAGCCCGTGAGCACGCTGATGTGGTTGTTGTCAGCATCTTTGTCAACCCGATGCAATTCGACAAAGCCGATGATCTGGCCAACTACCCGCGCACGCTGGAAGATGATCTCGCCAAGCTAAATGGCGAAGCCGTCGATATGGTCTTTACGCCGACGCCGGATATCATGTACCCGAAAGGCCTGGATCGCCAGACGTTTGTCGATGTACCTGAGCTATCGACAATGCTTGAGGGAGCATTGCGCCCTAACCACTTCCGTGGCGTTTCTACCGTAGTTACCAAGCTGTTTAACATTGTCCAACCGGACGTCGCATGCTTTGGTGAGAAAGACTACCAGCAGCTAGCGCTTATCCGCCAGATGGTTATCGACATGGCCATGGATATCGAAATCATCGGTGTTCCAACTGTTCGTGAAATGGACGGCCTGGCCATGAGCTCGCGCAACGGTTACCTCACTGTCGACGAGCGCCAGCGCGCACCTGTACTGGCACGTACCATGCGTTGGATCAGCAGCCAGATGCGTGGCGGACGTACCGACTATGCCGAAATCGTTGTCGACGCAAGCGACCAGCTGCGTGCTGCCGGCCTGCAACCGGACGAAATCTATATCCGCGATGCTATCAGCCTCCAGTTGATCGGCGAAGAGACCCAGCAGGCAGTGATCCTGATGTCAGCCATCCTGGGCAAGGCACGCCTGATCGACAACCAGGTGGTTGACCTGGCTGCACCGCAACAAGCTTCTGAATAATTCCCAAAGCAAGATATGTACAAGGCCCGGCATCAATGATGCCGGGCCTTTTTGTTAGAGCAAACACACAAAAAAGCCCAGTGTGAAAACTGGGCTTTGTTTCAATCATCAGCGTATTGCTATGAGCGCAAACCGATCCCGCGCGAGATCAGGTAATAAACGAACCCATACAGCGCGGCAATGAACACCCCGAGTACCGCAAAAGATGTCCCGATACCGACATCCGACACCCCGAGGAAACCATATCGGAACGCATTGACCATATACACAATCGGATTGAGCTTGGAGACCCCTTGCCAGAACTCAGGCAGCAGACTCAGCGAATAGAA
>NZ_JAKRFQ010000586.1 GCF_022347985.1 Photobacterium sp. OFAV2-7 | reverse complement strand
TAACGTATTAAAGTAATGGCTAGTGAGGGGCTTCTAAACGGAGTCCCTCCGAACCAGTAAGACACTTCGCAATTTGGTTATGTTTCTGACCACTGCTCTATCGCTTTTGATTCTGAATCAGTCAAGGTATAGAACTTACGTTTGGCAGTAACATTAACCTGTTTGCTGAGTTTCCTGACATTGCTGATTTCCCAGGCAAGATACCCTGAAGTAAACTCTGATTCATCACAACCGGCTTGCCTGCTGTCTTCTATTATCCATGGTTTGTAACCAACAATATCTATGATTGCAACCACATACCCATTGGGATCTTCCTGACCATCTTGATGCAAAGGGGTCTTGTTTTGGACTAACGCAACGTCCATCATCGGGATAGCGTCTGGTTTCCACGAACGTATTTCCAGTGTTTTTTCACCACTTGCAATCATATCTCCCCATGGGGACACCACAGATATCGCTTTCAATATTCCTCCTTGAAACATGACGTCAGCTCGGTGTGTTCAACATGCCATTCAATTTCTGAATAGCTTCATTAAGCACAACATCTTCTTCTGATTTTAAGTGCTCTGGCATTCGCTCAATGAGTATATTGGGGCTGATGCCGAAACCAACGAAATCTCTTCCGTCAGGGTAAGTATCTCGTTTGGTACACACTCTGAAAGAGCCCCCTCCGGGTAAATCAACGAAAATGGGTTGGCCTGTACTGCCATAAGTCCGTTCGCCGATCGTCGTGAAGTGCTGTAAGTTATCGGCGTAGATCAAAAAGTCCTCTGCAGCAGACGCTGTGTGTCTGCCAATCAGCACCAAGGTAGGCACTATGTGACTATCACTCTTGGCTTTCAGCAACGACATAGAGCCAGACTCCCACGCGTTGTCTTGAGCATACTCTTTATACCCCCATGCCTTGTAGGCTGCGATATGCTTCCTTGTTTTCCAAGTCGAACCATATAAGTCTTGATTGGTAAAATAGGATAATATCTCGGTACCTATACCGGAATTGCCGCCGCCATTAAACCTGAGATCAATAATGAGGCCTTCAGATTGTTTTATATCTTCGTAAGCTAACTTAAAGTCGTGCAAAATCTGTCTATCGCTGAAACTATTTAACGCCACGTAAGCAACTTGATTATCCAACCACCGAAACTCAAACAACTGACCATTAGAAGCTGGCAAGTTAAGTGCAACTGTCTCAGTTTTAATGTGTCGTGAGTTTCGCTTAAGTGTGATTGCTTTTTGCTCTCCCGAGGGGGATTGGATAATGAAATTAACTTGACTGCCAGGCGAGCCTTTTAACATATCCCTTACTGAATGACTCCACAAAGCTTGCTCTGTTGAACTTGAAAGGTAAGGCATAATATTAGCTTTTAGATGTGTGTCTAAATCAACACCTTCGACTGATATGATCGTTGAGCCAAGAGGAATTTCAGTTAGTAATCTCTTATCAATTTCTGTGATTACAGCTTGGTGATTAGCTTCCGTGGCCTTTATTGCTGGCCAGTCAACATACCTATCAGAAAGTCCTTTCGGTAAATAAATATTGGTATGTCCATCATGTAATAGTGCACTGAATTTCATCAACTCACGGTAATACTCATAAGTATTTTCAGTCGCTAACACCTTTGGTATAAACTCTCTGTAAGCGTTATCAAAATCTAGCTCAGGCACTTGGTCAAAATAAGCAAAGTTGTAGCTGGCCTCTTTCCAAAACAAAGACAGGCCATACAACTTATCCTCATCAGATAGATTCTGAGGAGTATTCAACGCTTCTTTAGCACATACAGATGTTGATGCTATACCCAAGGCTATTAGCAATGGTAATAACAGTTTTGTCATTATTTCAACCAATCCTTAGTTATTTCGTGTTTTAAATTACATCGCAATGTTATGGCGCCGGATGGTGCGCGTTAACTTGATGATTCACATCACTGAACCATACTATTTAATTACAACATACTCTTTAAAGCATACCCTAACTAAACAATCAAAGTTTTCATAATCAGTGTTCAAAACACAACCAAGAACGATTTGCTTTTGACAGAGATAATCATCACCACTTACACAGCATGTTCAGTCTAATAAGTGTTATCAAATACAGGTATTAGTCATGGCTTGATACTGCTTTATATAAATTAAAAGCTAACTTAGATAATAATTTCATTACCAATTAGTTTTCAGAGATGCATCACAAATATATTTATCAAACTGTAACTAACAACCTTAATAATTCGACTTAGTTCAAGTCTGATTCATTAATAATCACTGACATAAAAACAGAAAATCAAAGTCAGATTATTGAAGGAATTGTTGCCACTCTTGATTTGTCACACAATTGCAACCCTTAATTAACAAAGACTTATCCTAACCAAATTAGAATCAGGCGCACTGCACAATTTGGCATATTGGCTATTAAAACCTTTTATATTTTAAGGTATTACTATTTATCAAGTTATGGCGACATCCCAAATGGGCATACTACATCGACAACTCTAATAGCGTTTATTTACATGCAATTCGATTTTTCAATGTGGTATGAAAAAATGAATACAATGAGATTCCACCAGCTGTAGACAAAACTCCCTAACCACTCCTTTCGTTATCTATTACGAAATCAGTCTTTACTGAGTTCATAAGCCTACCCCTGGCGTCACAATACCGTCCCGACGGATTGTTGCCACACACCTGCAATCTTGAAAAGAATTGCGGTGAACAGAATTTTTATTAACCAGGAGACTCACCATGAGTGACATTGCGCTCTCTATCAGCATTCTTGCGCTGGTAGCGGTGCTCGGGCTTTGGATTGGGAATTGGCGTATCTATGGCGTAGGTTTAGGGATAGGCGGAGTGCTGTTCGGCGGCATTTTCGTTGGTCACTTCACCGGTACCTGGGGCATCGCTCTCGATTCTAATACCCTGCACTTTATACAAGAGTTCGGCCTCATTCTCTTTGTTTATACAATAGGGATACAGGTCGGCCCAGGGTTCTTTGCTTCCTTGAGAAGCTCGGGGCTAAAACTAAACGGCTTTGCAGCACTAATTGTTTTGCTTGGCTGTCTAGTAACCATCGCCCTGCACCAGCTGTTCGATGTACCTTTACCCGTAATTCTCGGGGTATTTTCCGGTGCCGTCACCAATACGCCATCGCTAGGTGCTGGTCAGCAAATTCTCTCTGAGCTTGGCGCACAGGAGGGTATGCTCGATCTTACCGGTATGGGCTACGCTGTTGCTTACCCGTTCGGGATCTGCGGCATCTTGCTGACGATGTGGACACTCCGCCTCGCCTTTCGCGTCAATGTCAACAAAGAGGCCGATGAATTTGAAATTCATA
>NZ_JAKRFQ010000585.1 GCF_022347985.1 Photobacterium sp. OFAV2-7 | reverse complement strand
TTTAAAATATAACGTCAATCGAATTAAAATATATACTACTGCATTATATATGGATGATCTATACTATGGTTAACAGTTCAAATACTCAGGTACAAAATAATAATACTAACCTCAATGCTGCTTATATTAATGGGCGTTATTTCTGGTTTAGGTATTATCAAGATAAGTCTGGTGAGTGAATAACTTAAGAATTTCGTTCACGAAGATATCCATTGATAGATATAACGATAGACATTACTATTAAGCAGTTGGAATCAGCAATGTTGCTTGATAGAGTATTAAGAACTGCAGGTGCTAAAGATGGGGGGGAGGCAATAATTTTTCGCGAGTTAGAAATGTTGTTTCATCGATTTGTCCCAGTGGTAGAGAAAATGTTGTAGATTTGAAAGTTTATTTTACCGATCAATTGGGCACTCATCGTCAACAGGATATACACCAACCAGGGCTCGATTGACTTGAGGCGAGAGATTGCGAAAACTTATCAGACAATAAACCCAGATGAAATCTTGTATCTCGCTGATGCTGGAGAAGGTCCGTACGCGGTGGAACAAAGCATTCTAACTCAAGATGATCACGTAATTGTTCCTAAGCCGAATTACCAAAGTGCTGAAACCATTCCTCTAGCGGCTTGTGAAGTTACGGGTGTTCAGGTGCGCATGTATGCATATAAGGGGGACGGATGGCATCTTGATATTGATGATATAAGGGCGGCAATTCGTCTGAATACCAAACTAGTTAGCCTGAACTTCCCTCATAACCCAACTGGTTATCTGATGAGGGTTACCGAGGCGTTGTGCTCGATGTAGAAGAGCAGATGCTGCAACTTGCAGATATCTATGAAAAGGTATTTTACTCAATGTAATGTCTATAGCATACGGCTTCAGGGGCTACGAATTGATTGGATTGCTTCCAAAGATAAAGCGGATTTGCAGAATTTGGAAAGATATAATCTGTGTGATTAATAGAGATCGTTTCATTTATTGAAGCTCATTCTCATAGTTCTGTTTTTGGATTCTCTCTTCCTCATGCTGATAACACTGTTGAACATCATAAGAGAAAGGAGTGTTATTACCCAATTCAGAGTAACGCTCCATCGGTTTTTTTCCTTTTAAGGCACTGTTTGGACGATGCAAATTGTAATAGTGTGGCCATTCAGTAAGATGCTCATCCAAGCTTGTTAGTTCAATCTCTACTGTTGGATAAAACTCACATTTGTCAGCCTTCTGAGAGTGCTCAACTTTGTCATTGAGGTGCGGCGAAGCTGGTGTATTTGGGCGGAACTTTATTCCGTATTCTTTGAGCATCTCTTGAACAGATAAAGCAAAGAACTTTCGGCCTCTATCGGTTTGGATTCGCTGAACTGGAAAAGGCATTTCCTCGATTCCACATTCAATAGAATCTAGCGTGTTAGCTGCAGTACCGCGTGAATAGCACCGCAAAACACGGTAGCGAGTACAATCATCTGTTGCCGTGTATTGAAAAACTCCAGTAGCGAGTTTACAAGTATCCATTTGCACTCTATCGCCAGGAATTGGTCGTTCATAGCGCTGAAAGTCTTGCTTCCTAGGGGATGTGATATTGGTGGTTACAGCATTGGAGGTTAGCACTTTATGGATGGTTGCAGTGCTGATATGAAGGTCATGCAGGCGTGCTAATTCTGACTGATACCTTCTTGCTCCAAGGTTTCTATTTTCCTTATATCCAAACCAGCTTTTCGATATCAGGAGTGATTTTGCTATTCGGAGAAGAATGAGGCTTTCGGTTAATACTTTCTAAGCCAGTAAACCATCACTCTCATATCGAGTTACCCACTTGCGAAGTGTTGGCCTTGAAATTCCACAACGACGGCAAACTAAACCTGCATCACCGCATTCTTGGCAGAGTTTTACCCACTGTAATCTTTGTTGGATTTCTCTGTCCATAGACATCCTGTATAGTGAAAGGATGTCTATGAATCACGCACGTATTGTTATGGCCGAAAGCCAGTGACTGCAAAGATAATTTCTAAATTTTCAATAATGTTTTTGCTATCGATATGGCTAAAGCCTCTTACAAAGTTAGCAGTATTAGTCTTTAATTCTTTAAGCCATAACTCATCCGTTACATCTACTGGCTCATCTAAAATAACACCTTCTACACCAGTAACTGAATTTTTGAAACCTTTTATTGGGCTGTAGCCCGTATTAGCTTCATTTATTACGAAATACATTGAAACCATATATCTCTTCGGTTTTTTTCTACAGCACTAATAACCCAAACAATTCCACCTTCTGAACCATGCACACTATTATTAGTATAAGCGGTCAAAATCCCGAGCTCTTTTACTGATTTACCAATTTTTTCTTCGTTGTGATAAATAAAATAATTAATCATCGTGTATCTCCATTATTAAAATAAAGTTCATATTGTCTCATCAAATGGCACTGACAATAATTTTTGCTGAGCGCATCACATTTAATACTCTTATTCATTTACTTTATCGAGCACTTTGTCGAGCTTAAGCTTTGATGTTCTCAGGCGAGATCGCAACTATTCGCAATCTTGTTTTTGAGAATAATCAGTGACACTTCATTATCCCCAAGCCTGACTGTTCTATCGAGCATCCATACATACAGTATTGGGGCGAATGAAAGTCAGTATTTGGTATCAATGCAGATTAATATGGTTTTGACTTAATATTACTAATCCTATTTTTTTTTTTGTGAACTAGGGGCGTACCATACACTTTGTCCAAAATCTTTTTCGAAGTGTTGGATAACTAGACATGGCAGAGAGTAACTGCGGACACAAATCCTGATAGGATAATTCAAAAAGGTTTTGTGTCCACTATTTGTCATTTGGCAAGCCAGGTATCGAGGGTCGTTGGATCCCCTTCTTTCGTCCAGCATTGAGGGTGACGAATGTTTATGTCCGCTCTCAAGTGAAGCTGGGGATAAACTTCCTGCACTACTTGGGTCATGACTTGGGCCGTTAATGCACCGACTTCTTGCATATGTTCTTTGGGTGCTTCGAAAACAAAGGCATCGTGCATCGCAACGATCAGTTTGGTATTGTAACCTTTATACAACTGATGAAGTCGATTACCAGCCGCTTTGAACAGCGCTGCGGCTGTACCTTGCACTGGCATGTTCACCATCCAGTTTTTCTCAGTATGATCTCGCTTAGCATCCAATTGGCGGTATCGATGCAATCCCGTTGCAGTGCTAACGTGGCCTCGCAGAGCGCCATACTGGGGCATTCTCTCAATGGCTTTTTGCAGTTCGGGAAACATCGATAGAAACTTATCCATCAGTTCAGTGGCCTTGTTGACACTGATATTGAGTTTTT
>NZ_JAKRFQ010000584.1 GCF_022347985.1 Photobacterium sp. OFAV2-7 | reverse complement strand
TTGCCGTTATCAACCCTCTTATTATTAGATCGGGTGCAACCATCCCTAATAATATACCTAGAATTATTCCACACAATAGCTTAATAATTAGCTTCATTATATTGACCTGTCTTTTTTCACAAAGAGATGAGCAGATAGCTTTGCTAGCCGCTTCTTGGAAACAACCTTGTTACAATCGCATCAAATAACACCAGTTTATGGAACGAATTATTATTTTCTTCCTGTTCAATATTTATACTCATTCCAACCATGGCTATTGAGGCTGTGCCAAAGTAGATATTCATCAAAAAAAAGCAATAAAAAAGCTCTGCATCATCAAAGTGACTGGCTGTTACTGAATAATATTTAATAAAAGCTCATATCGAGACAATATTCCGAATATTTTCCATAGGAAGTACAATTATCGAGCGATCACGCAGATTCAGCACTGTTGGCGATAGTTTAATCGACGAATTTACCGTATTAGTTTTCTTTAGCAATAATTAATAACAAATTTGCAGCATATGTACTTCAACAGTAGCTAAAAATTCTTCAACCATACCGTTACTAGATGAAATCCCTCTTTCACACTCTTCTCATACACAGCGGTATACAACCATAAGGAACAGCTAGATAGATAATCAAAATACCAACTTCTGCTAGTAAATTATTACGAATTAGAAATAACCCATACCAAGTAAATAATCACTACTTATGATCAAGATCAAATAATTAACAGCTCAAACAATAGGAAATCAGTTTCCTATGATTTATTATTCGGACTGAACACACTAGCACTATTGGAAATACAATGAAAAAAACAATTATTAGCTTAGGGATCATTTCAGCATTGTTCCCGGCATTTGCTAATGCAGGAAATGCATATATTGGAGCCTCAGTTGGCCAGGCAAGTTATGATAACCTTGCCACTTCAGATATCGAAGATTCGGCATCTAGTTTAGGAATGAGTATTATTGATGACTCCGATACTGGATTCAAAGTGTTTGGGGGCTATCGTGCAAATGAGCATTTCGCGGTTGAACTTTTCTATGCCAACCTAGGAGAAGTATCTGTCAACCTAGGAGCTGCCTCATCTCTCTTTGGTACTAATGAACTAACCATTGAACAAGATACGCTTGGTGCTTCTCTTATCGGTATTCTTCCTGTTACTGATAATTTTGAGTTATTCGGCAAAGTTGGCTTCCATGCATGGGACGCTACAATTAATCTAACCAGTGATGTAAAGGTCGAAGCTGCCGATGGAACTGATCCAATGTTTGGCGCGGGTATCGCATACAAATATAATCGTGTTTCAATCCAAGCAGAATTTGAACGCTACCAGCTAGATGAGACTGATATAGATCTTATGTCTATAGGTCTTGCCTACCACTTCTAAGTATTCTCTGTACTTATGAGGGTATATTTATACCCTCATTTTCCCCCACCCCTTCATTGTTGCCTCACCTCTATTGCTATTTATTTCCCAAAACCCAATACTTTCATTGGGCGATATAAGGACAATAGAACCATGCTTAACAAAACAACCATCGATCAGTGGCGTGTCTTTGCAACAATCATTGAAACAGGAAGTTTCTCCAATGCATCAAAACTACTTTTTAAATCGCAACCGGCACTAAGTTCGACAATCAAGAATTTAGAAAGCATTACCGGAAAGAAACTGTTTACCCTAGAGGGGCGTCGCGCAGTCCCCAGTCCGTTTGCCCTGCAGCTATTGCCGTTGGTAAAAACCTTCCTCGCCGAAGCAAACTTGCTTGAACAAACAGCCTGTCAACCGACCGAACAAGCCAACAAAACACTCGCGCTGGCTATAGATACCCTTTACCCGCCTGAACGTTTGGCGCAAGCAATCGATATATTTACCCAGCGACATCCATACACAAACCTTAAGATCTACGAAACGACCTTGTCTCTTGCCAAAGAAATGCTCGAAGACAATCGCGTAAGTGCCATCATTTCATCGCTTGCGCTTGCAGGCCACACGTCGGCTCCAATCGCTTCAATCAGTAAACATCTAGTCGCAGCCCATTCACACCCGTTAGCTCAAATGGACAATGTAGAACTGCAGGATTTATCCAACTACTGTCAGGTGATCCTGACCGATCTCGGCTCGAGAACAAACCTGTCAACAGGTCTACTGCCAGGTAGGCATAAAATAGCGACAAGCAATGTCTCAAGCTCTGCCAACCTTGTGCGTCAGGGTGTTGGCTTCGCCTGGCTTCCAGAAGCCGTTATAGATGACAAGACAATGGCAAGAGTTCAACTCGACGGTTACGCTGTACGTGAAGTACTGCTTCAATATACCTGTCACCCTAGCCACAAAGAGATTGCTCTACTCGTTGAGCTAAAAGAATTACTCCAATAATAACTATATCAACAGCAATTTTTCCAATTAAGGACATACACTCGGAATAATACATCATGAAAACCTATAATTATCATAAGAAATAGCGATGCTTATTTTGCTAATATAAGATTGAGTTAATCATAAATAGATGCCAAAGTTCTTTGAGTCACATTGAGCAGGCATCTCCTATGCAATATTTAAAGAATATATTATTAACAGCTCTTGCACCTATTATATGGGGTTCCACCTATATCGTTACCACAGAATTACTTCCAGAGGACCAGCCATTTACTGCTGCGCTTATTCGAGCTATTCCTGCTGGATTAATTCTCCTATTGTTATTCCCGGCTCGTTTAGGACGAGAGAATGGATTAAAAATGCTCATTTTATCTGTTCTGAATATTGGTATTTTCCAGGGATTGCTTTTTGTTGCCGCCTACCGGCTGCCGGGAGGTGTTGCGGCGGTTGTTGGTGCCATGCAACCAATTATCATCATGGTAATCATATGGTTAGTGGATCAAAACAAACCCAGGTTTACGGTACTGGCTAGCGGTATCCTTGCCATCGCCGGAATGTCGGCAATCTTCGTTAATAACAGTACATCCTGGGATCACATCGGCTTGATGGCTGCGTTTGCCGGTACAGTCTCCATGTCACTAGGCACTTTTCTATCTAAACGCTGGGGATCACAGCTTCATATTATGTCATTTACCGGATGGCAATTATTACTAGGCGGTATATGCCTTGTCCCGTTTGCCATCGCCTTTGATACACTTCCATCAGGCATTACGTTGAACAACTTCATTGGTTATTTCTATTTAAGCTCATTTGGAGCATTGCTAGCTTATTCCTTATGGTTCAGAGGTATTAAAGCCCTGCCATCCACCTCTGTATCCTCATTAGGCTTACTAAGCCCGATAACAGCACTCACGCTCGGCTGGATAATTTTAGGAGAGGATTTAGATATCAAACAAATCGCTGGC
>NZ_JAKRFQ010000583.1 GCF_022347985.1 Photobacterium sp. OFAV2-7 | reverse complement strand
GGAATATTACCTGGAATATCTGCGGCCTTACTTTGAATACAACGGTCAGGAGTTTGCTGAGCAGCATTTGAAAGTTGAGTGGAAACGCTACTTCAAGAAAGATGGAGCAAGGTTTATCAAAAAGTACAGTAAAAAACATCCGAACGCAGCGGAATTTCTGGCTAGCGACAAGTTTCAGGAAATAGCACCGCATATTAAAGATTTTGCTGTGAAGTATGCTGCTGATAGCGGAGAACTACCGAGTTGTAATTAATGAAAAAACGATCCTCACACCAGGAGTTTCCTAAGTATGAAAGGCTGGATAAAGGATTTTTTGCTGTGTATTAATGGAGAATACTCATGTTTAAGAAAGCCGCTATACTACTCGTCTTATTTGGGATGCCATTTTCACTGATGGCGGAAGATGTTGTCGGTAAAATCCAATCGATATCAGTGAAAGGGAAAGTCATTCAGTATCTCAACCCGAAAACAAATGAAGTCAATGTAATAAAGTTTACCGATAAGACAAAGCTTGAAAGTGCTAGTTCATTCACAGAGCTAACGGTTAATACCAAGTTTAAGGCAACGCTTGATGGCAATGGTGTTGCCAAAAAAATAAAGCGAATTCTGGTCAAGCTTCCTGAAGAACAAGTGATTGATACAGAAGAATTGTATGAATTAATTGATGACGGACAGCCATTATTTATTGGTGATGCCCGTCCGGTTGGTAAATACCAGATTGGACACATTCCCGGGGCAAAGGCGACACCTGCCAATGAGTTACAGCATAACCTTCATTGGTTACCAAAAGATAAGGCGACACCATTGGTGTTCTATTGCGGAGGGGTAACATGTCCGCTCAGTCCCAAGGCGCTAAGAACAGCCAAGGCTAATGGTTATAACAATGTGAAGGTGTATGTTGAAGGTTATCCGGCATGGAAAGAAGAGGTATACCCTTCACACGTCAATAAAGAATGGCTAGCTGAGAATCTGGATATTCATCATATTATTCTGGATGTCAGAATGTCACCAAAGAGTTACATTAAAGGAGCAGCTCACCTTCCTGCAGCGAAACTGCTGCAGATGCATGAACAGTGGAACAAAGACAAATACCCAACTAATAAGCGTACAATTTTCGATCTCAGGGATAAAAAGGCCTCGATCACCATTGTTGCTGATAGTGACTCAAGTGAGGATGCGATAGAAGCCTATGAGATCCTGACTTTCTGGAAATTCAAGAATGTCTCGATATTAAATGGTGGTGTATTTGCATGGATACAGGCGAATTTACCTGTTGAAATCGGCAAGATCGCAGACGAGCCCAACTATGTCAAAAAGCTGCCTAAAGGGGCTATTGATGAGAAAGACTTTGTTAAAGCCGTGACATCAGGAACTGCAACAGTCATTGACGTGCGCTCTGTTGATGAAGTAAGCCATGGTCACCTGAAAGGTGCGATCAACATTCCTCTTGAAGAGCTAGATCAGAACCTTGACCGTATTCCCAGAACCGGCCTTGTTATTTTACATTGCGCTGGCGGAGCCCGCGCGTCACTAGCTTATACCACATTAATAAATAAGGGATATACAAACGTGAAATTCCTTGACGAGTCGTTTGAAGCTGTGGTGAAAGACAACGGAATTAAGCTGATTTAGATAGGTGCATTTGTCCTAAGTAATATGTGGAAATATCATTGGTTGCGAGTATGAAACATGAGAGTTACCTCTTAAATCAAGGTGGGTAACTCTCTTCTTTTTAAACTCAACTATTTGACCTGGCCTGAACTAAAACATTGAGCGTTGTAACAAATGGCTATTGCTCAGAATCAAGACAGCCTTGGCTAAAGCTGCCTTGATTTACTCTGCTCGCAGGCGGTCTTTAATAAAACCCTCCATTCTTCAAATGGCTTAGCAATAATATTCCTGCAATAACTAGCTCCAACACCAACGGTGGAATAACTGCTTTATCGAATCCATCGAGAACAAGACCTACTAGTCGGCCAACGGCGACGGCTATAAGTACAACGGCAACGAAGAAATATCCTTCCGTTTTACCTGACGTCAAACCTAGTGCCAGAATGGTTACGCAGGCTAAAAATAGACCACCCATTACTGACCGAATAGTGTTAAGTCCTGCTTTGCCTACGGGTTCTAATGAGAAATTAGTGACCATCTTTTGTGGTGCAAACATAGACATTATCCCCAGCCCGCCTAGCATAAGCGTCGATAATCCAACAAGAATTTGTAATGTGGTATGCATAGTGTTTCTCCTTAAATATTGGAATCGGGTTTACGAGAATTGTTGAATCGCCAGACGAGCGTTGTCTTGAGCGGTAATATTGCCAAGTGAAGGTTCAATCGTTAGTTGGTCAACTACAGGGCCTGTAGGTGAGCCTGCCTGGCTTGCATAGAAATGCCCGCTCTCGAATCGTGGATCAAATAAACCATCGAGATAGCGCTTCGCGCCTTTATCTACGCTGTGCATCATACCTAGCATCGGCATGAAAAGGCCTCCTACGTACTTGAAGAACAGCTTTTTGAGGAAAGGTAAGTCGTCCATGCCGTTAGTGCCGGTGGTGCCTCCAGGACTCATGGTTACAAAGCGAAGATGAGGGTGTTGTCTGGACATCGATGCCATCCATAAAGCGCCAGTAAGTTTAATGGTGCCGTATATATCAAGAGGGTCAGCTTTTGCGCCGAACTTGCTGCCATTAGCTATGGAAGCGAACTCTTCCATTGAGGAGGTTTCTAGCTCTGGTTTAGCTACGCCCATTTTGGGTATGCCTCTAGCCGTTTCTGAGCCTGCATAGAGGATTGTTGAGGTAATAAGTTGACGATTGATTAGCTCTTCGACAAGTACTGCATGACCTAATACATTAGAAGCGAATATAGTTGTTACGCCATCATCTGTTAGCTTATTTGGTGTTTGTCCGCCAGTACCGCCGGCATTTAACACTACGGCATCGACAGGTGACTCCAGCTTGTTAACAGCACTACGTACTGATGCTGAGTCAGAGACATCCAGTATTAATACCTCAAAGATGTCTCTCCCTGTTTTTTCTACAAGTTTGTCTTTTACGTCATTAGCTTTCGCCAGATTTCGACAGCCAAGATAGATTTTATTAATGCCATCCTGCTCTGCTAGTTGGCGGGCAGCTTCGAGTCCAATTCCTGCATTCGCACCCGTAACCAGAACGGTTTGAATTGTGTTCATGTCTTTCTCCATTAATGTGATTATTGGCATGCGAATAAGTTAACAGGATTGAAAAATGAACTGTATATGGGTAAAAGTGGACACAGTGTTTCAAATATGAACCGGATGTCGCCGGGTTAAACAACGAGAGTTATGCGTTCAA
>NZ_JAKRFQ010000582.1 GCF_022347985.1 Photobacterium sp. OFAV2-7 | reverse complement strand
CGGCACCGGTTTCAGTCTAAATTTTTCTGCCCTAAAACGGAAAAGCCCCCCGAGGGATAACTCAGGAGCTCAGTCGCCATCAATATGGACAGAGTGTCAAAGACTAGGAAGCAGATGGAGGGGTATTACGCCGAGTGTAACACATCGCCATAATGCGATTTTTATAACCTTTTCAATCACTTAAATACCTCAACAAGGTAAGGGGAGCAATACTTTTTATATTTAGAGATATATGCTGAATAAAATGTATGCTCTCCAAAGATATATTCATTTATCATCCATGTATTAGAGTTAACTTTATTGATCAATGAGATACAGTGGATTGTTTTGTAAAGCATAAATGCGACAGTAAAGTAGCCTACCAGTGATGATAAAGACAATTCATTAACTGTTACTATTGTAGATATACTTTGAAATGATAAGAATAGTAATCCAACAGTGATAATAAACTTAGGTATCAAAAACTTATAATAAGCAACTCTCATTAAACGCTCACTTTTAAAGTGAAGGTTTTTTAATGAGTTCGTTGTTTCAGTAACAGGGATACCATGTATGTTGATAATCCAACTATCTTTGCCTGACTCAACAAGTACAGATTCACTATTCTTCCAGCTTTGGATTAATATTGAAACAATAACTGAATAAACTACTTTGATTACTAGAATATAAATCAGTGCAGCAGGGTACCCTATCCAAGCTCCTACGAATGCAATGAGAACAAATAACAACCATATAGTTGGCCCCAACAGCTCTTCTAGTTTTTTCAAAATTATCTCCATAGTTAAAGTAGTTTTAGCATTATATTTTACGATCAGAGATCGTATACCTCATTCGTATATCATTCCTTGCTCTTGTTCAACTTTCGTTGACAAATCATACCCTTAAGAACAAACAGCGTAAAGCTACCAAAGAGGCATACGACCTAAGACAATGGCGAGGTTCGGCTGTCTCGACTGACCCCCTCACCGGTTTCTGAAACAACACCTAGCATCGTATCCACCTTAATGCTTCTGATTCGCCTAATCCAAGTCTTGCAATAACAACTTGAATTAAGTGGGAAGAAACACATGCTCGATGAGTTCAGGCTGTTCACGAACCGGTTCGTTGAGGCGGAAATGTCAACTGGTAGCAAGGGCAACACGTTCGGTGGAATCCTCATATTGGCAGATTTACCAATACTGTTGAAGAAGTGATAATTGGTCTAATGCACCCTCACTGGGCTGAGGAAATGGTGTTTTCTTTTGAATTTAACAATTACAACTAACTTAGAAAAAAGTACCGTTTAGAGCTCATCTTGAACTGTATGTCAGTGACAAATTCATCGCTCTGAAAAGCCATAACATGCGCCCAGTTGATTTCAGTATGCATTACCCGCTTGATTTGCCAGTATAGCCCCTCTTCATCAACCATTTCGGAGGCTCAGAGAAGCTTAGAGAAAGTTCTAATCTGGTGTAATTTTCTAGGTACCCATCTTTCCCTAAACCCGGCTGTTTAGGCCTATGCCAAGCCCCACCCCTTGGGCTGATATCTGGTGGTCATGCAGTACGGGTGAGAAATTAAGAATTAAGCTGCGCATTTCCTGAACCTATCTTATTACTAGTGCTAGTAAACATCGGGGCTCGGACACCACACTATGTTTGTGGTTTGCGCATTCTGGCGGTATGCGCAACTAAGGGAGAAAAAGAGTTCTCGGACTTTGGACGGGTTTGACCGTCATTTTTAGCAGTTCTTTAACATGGCAAAATCGTCCGCTAAGGCCCAGTATATCTGACATCTGTTAAAAAATTAAAGACGGGTTATATAAGTTCTAAGACTTTGGGGAATCCTAAAAGACACCTGGAACCTTAGTAAATATATGGTTGATCTATTGAGACTAGTCAGGCTGTAGATTGCAGGTATTAGGAATTTAGAAACATTATGGGCATTATTTGAGATTATTCCCAAAAACGATATATACATTCACCACCCTTATAAATTAAGTTGAACTTGTTGCACATGGGTGGAATAGTAGCAATGGTTTTATTGTTTATTAAATTAGTTTCACACTGATAGGAATAATATGAAAAAAGTATTGAAGGCTATTTTATGTGCATCTTTCATCTTACCAAGTTTAGCGTCAGCTGGAACTGCTGTAATACCAACTTTTGAAGTGTGGCAAGGTGCAACGTCATGCTACCGTATTTCAAATATTTCGAATGTGAGTACTAATGTTACTGTACGTTTTTATGGCAAAAATGGTGAAAGCTATACGGGGCCAATGAGTTCACTGTCATACATTGAGACACTAGGTTCCCCTTTTACACTGAACCCTCAGCAGACTGCAAAGTTTTGTTTGGACCCGAGTAGCCATAATTATGGGTATGGTGTTATTGAAAGTTCAGCAAGTGGAGCTGGGCAAGCATACTTAGTCGCAACTGGGGTGTATCACTCTAAGCACACTGATTACACAATGACGGAACATATGATTCCAGTCAATAATGGTATGCCATTTTAATATCTGAATTAATGATACTCCTCCATTAATATTGGAGGAGTATTAGCATTAAAGATATAGCTATTTGGGCCCTGTACAGAAAGTGGTAATCGATGATTTAGGCAATACCGACAAATATCTACCTCATGGACAAAAGTTACACTCACCGGCCCCATTACGACTAAGCCAGCATACGGACTGAAACAAACCCTAAAACCTGGCTCGACTTCCTTCACTAACGGCCCTACAGCTACTACCTTCCGCTGACTTGATAGTCGGCTTGGAAAAATGAAGTTACTTTCCTCAACAGGATCTCGCTCAACCACCACCCAATCATGCAATGGTCTCAGCTTCATAATACTCTCCCGTTTTTCAGCTCACGCAGCAAAGCCGATACTGGCGTTTGTATTTTACTTAACGGGTTACCACTATCCAGAACACTAGTCATCTTGCGTATAGCGATATGGGTGTAGATTGCCGAGGTTTTCAGATCGACATGGCCCATCAGCGCCTGAATCTGCAACGTCGAGGCATCTGATTCTGCCAGCTCAGCACCAAACAAATGTCTTAGGGCATGAGGCAGGTCTTCAGGAAAGCCTATAACAAACAAGCTTACTATGAAGGTCTAGTGGTGTACGGCCATATTGGGCCTGCAACGATAAAGGCTCTCAGGCCAACTTGGCCAAAGGGAGCTAACTAGTTCTCTTGCAATCACTAAACTGCAGCTAGGGAAACAGATACTTGGATATTTCTGAGGACCTGGAGAAACCAACAAAATCAACTTAAGATCAATAAATTAAGCAAATAAAAAGCCGCACCATTGCAGTGCGGCTTGGATTATATTTCTTTTCACCTTAGTCT
>NZ_JAKRFQ010000581.1 GCF_022347985.1 Photobacterium sp. OFAV2-7 | reverse complement strand
AATAATTCCTTGCAGGGCCGCTTTGCCGTTATGGCCGAGACAGAACAGCAGGGCAAAAATGCGCAGCGGAATGATGTCCAGGATGGCAAGGATGCGGATCGCTGGAAGGCCGAAAGTTTGATAGTGCTGACGGCTGGGAGACCAGACCCGGGCAAGGCTGACGGCCAGCCGGTACATCAGGGCACCAATGCCACCGGCGAGGGCGTACCAGAATAAGACACCGGCCACCAATCGGCTATAGGCAAGCAATTGGGTCTCCGCCCCGGCTTTGCCGAGGCCAAGCAGAGACAGGTTGCGGGTTTCCCGGTTTAGCGGGGTTTCCAGCAACTGGCGACAAGTTGCTTTGTCCTCACGGCTGTAGGCATCAATAAACCGCTTGCTTAGCTTGGCTGTCGATCGCCAGTCCAGCGCCAGCCACAACAGGACCAGGTGGAACATGCTCTCTATCCATACCAATTGGTATAGTGCCACCAGCAGGATCAGCACGGTCAGCCACATCAGGGACCAAGCCAGGCTGCCTGAGAGTTGCTGCTGTTTGCGGGGCTCGTCGGGTTTGTTGACTTTGTCGGCAATCACAATGGCAAGTTGCTGCCAGATGTGAAGCGGATGGAGCTGGGTCGGAATTGGGAGTAGCCAATGCATGGCTAAAGCTCCCCACAAGACGAGCAGGGAGCTGTTATCAAGCAGAAACGCCAGGGTCTCTGTCATTACTGGTTAAGAAGCTCAACCATTTTGGCCACCATGATTGACGAGCTTTTCGCTGCCAGCGGCAGGAACTCTTCAAAGCTCATTGGTGACTTTTTGTCGGCTACGTCAGAGATGGCACGAACCACAACGAATGGTACTTCGAACTGGTGACAAGCCTGGGCGATAGCAGCGGCTTCCATTTCAACTGCAACCACGCTTGGGAAGTTGTCGCGAATGAAGGTTTGTTTTTCCGCTGAGCAAACGAAGGCATCACCGGTACAAATCAGACCGCGCACGGCATGCATATCACCCATTGCTGCCAATGCCTGCTCAGCAGTATTCATCAGCTTTTCATCAGAGATGAATGCAGCAGGCTGCTGGGCCATTTGACCGATTTCATAACCGAATGCAGTGACGTCGGCATCGTGGTAGCGAACTTCGGTTGAGATAACCACATCGCCCAGATTCAGGCTAGAATCGAAACCACCAGCCGAACCGGTATTTAGCACCACATCAGGCTTGAAGACTTCAAGCAGAACAGCAGTGCCCACGGCAGCGGCTACCTTGCCAATACCTGATTGCAACAAGACAACATCTGCACCATTTAGGGTACCGGTATAGAACGTACAGCCCGCTTTGTTGTGAGTTTCGCTGTTGGTCAGTTGCGCTTTCAGGATGGCAACTTCTTGTTCCATCGCACCAATAATGCCGATTTTCATCAATTCGTTCTCTTGTTGGTAAATTGAGGCTCCCTGGCAGGAGCACGTGTGGCGAGAATTGTAACATGAACCAATAAAAAGCGGGAATGGCATGTGGGGCATTCCCGCTTAGTTGTGGTTGCCGGAGGTGGCTACAGCGTTATACCTCCAGGAAGTCGAGGATCCCTTCAGCGGCTCGGCGTCCCTCGTCGATTGCTGTAACGACCAGATCAGATCCGCGTACGGCATCGCCCCCGGCAAAAATCTTGGCATTGCTGGTCTGGAACTGGTAAGCGCCTTCGGACGGAGCCTTGATACGGCCGCGAGTATCAAGCTCGACATTGAACTGTTCCAGCCATGGCATGGCATGCGGCTGGAACCCGAAGGCCATGATCACGGCATCGGCCTTGATGACATGCTCGCTACCCTCGACCAGCTCGGGATGGCGGCGGCCGGCTTCATCCGGTGCACCCAGCTCGGTTTTGACCATGTTGATGCCGGTGACCTGTCCCTGCTCGTTGATGTTGATGCTCAGCGGTTGCAGGTTGAACATGAACTTAACCCCTTCCTCGCGGGCATTCTTATACTCGCGTTTGGAGCCCGGCATGTTGGCTGCATCCCGGCGGTAGGCACAGATGACTTCCTTCGCGCCCTGACGAACCGAGGTGCGGACACAGTCCATTGCGGTATCCCCGCCACCGAGTACCACAACCCGCTTTCCGTTCATGTCGGTAAAGTCTTTTTGGCCGTCCAGCCCCATCACCCGGTAGGTATTGGAGACAAGGAATGGCAGGGCATCATAAACGCCCTCGGCATCTTCGTTTTCCAGTCCTGCCCGCATGTTCTTGTAGGTCCCGACACCGAGGAATACGGCATCATAATCATTTAGCAACTGCTCCATCTGGATGTCTTTGCCGACTTCAGTATTGAGCTGAAACTCCACCCCCATCTCGGTAAAGATCTCGCGGCGGTTGATCATCACTTCTTTTTCCAGTTTGAAAGAGGGGATACCGAACGTTAGCAGGCCACCAATTTCCGGGTAACGGTCAAACACCACAGGTTTGACCCCGTTTCGGACCAGAATGTCGGCACAGGACAGGCCGGCCGGGCCAGCACCGATAATGGCAACTTTCTTGTCTGTCCACTCGACCGCGGACATGTCCGGTTTCCAGCCCATTTTGAATGCTTTGTCGGTAATGTATTTTTCGACATTGCCGATGGTTACGGCACCGAAATCATCATTGAGGGTACAGGCCCCTTCACACAGGCGATCCTGTGGGCATACCCGGCCACAGACCTCCGGCAAGGTATTGGTCTGGTGCGAAAGCTCGACCGCTTCGATGATCCGTCCTTCGTTGGCCAGCTTGAGCCATTGCGGAATGTAGTTATGGACCGGGCACTTCCATTCGCAGTACGGGTTACCGCAACCCAGACAGCGATCCGCCTGAGCTCCGGCCTGTTGCTGGGTGAAGGGCTCGTAGATTTCCACGAATTCGATTTTGCGGACATTGAGTGGTTTCTTTGCCGGATCCACCCGCGCGACGTCGATAAACTGATATATGTTCTGGCTCATACGGTTTCCCTCCCTTATTGTGCATGAACGCGCAGTTCAGCGGCAGAACGGCTTTGGTGACCCAAGAGGGTATTCACGTCGGCAGATTTGGGTTTGGCTAGGTAGAACATCGGGATCCACCGGTCAAAATCAGCCAGGATCTCCTGGGCTCGGCTTGAACCGGTTTCCTCCAGGTGCTGGTCAATCAGACCGCGCAGGTGTTCCTGATGGATCTTCAGCCCGCCCAGCGGCAGTGCCTCGATAAGCTCCGGATTGACGCGACCGGCAAAGTCGCCATTTTCATCTAGGATGTAGGCAAAACCTCCTGTCATGCCTGCCCCGAAGTTTACGCCTGTCTTGCCGAGAATGGCGACGATTCCCCCGGTCATGTATTCGCAG
>NZ_JAKRFQ010000580.1 GCF_022347985.1 Photobacterium sp. OFAV2-7 | reverse complement strand
CTGTTTGCTGGATAGCGGTGATATAACTGAATAAGGCATCAATCCAGACATACACCGTATGCTCGTTATTGTCAGGGACTTTGATCCCCCATGCGTTGTTAATTCTGGATACCGAGAGATCTTCCAGCGGACCTTCTTGAAGCAATGAAACAATAGAATCTTGAAAATGTTTAGGGGTAATGAGATCAGGGTGTGTCAGATAGTATTCCAGCAATCGCTGGCGGTATTTTTCCAACTGGAACAGATACGTCTCTTCTTCAACCGTTTCGACTTCCCTTTTATGCACCGGGCAAAGGTTACTTTCCAATTCTCGAGGAGAGTAAAATTGCTCGCAGGCAACACAGTATTGCCCTGAGTATTTTCCCAGATAGATATCGTTATTCTCTAATAATTGTTGCCACACAGCGCTGATATGATCTTTATGCTCTTGCTGGGTTGTTCGAATGAAAATATCGGGGTGAATATCCAGTTCCGGCCATAACCCCGAGAAAACAGCGGCTTTAGTATCAACAAACTCTGAGACATCTGTTCCTGCTGATTGTGCCGTAGAAGCGATTTTCAGTCCGTGTTCATCGGTACCGGTAATGAATATATTTTGCTGCCCTGATAGTTGCCTGAAGCGATGGAAAATGTCGGCAATGATCCCACTATAGGCGTGGCCGAGATGCGGATCGCCATTGGCGTAGAAAATAGGGGTGGTTACAAAAGATGTCATCAGTGTGTCTCCTTGGGTTAACTTTCAAAACCGGAATGGAAACAGACACCTAATTTGCCAACGAACCATCCCAGTTTGTGATAATTGGAATGGTGTTGCTTTTATGGTTTGTTAGAACAAGCAGCCCATCCCTCGCAGCATTCGCTGAGAAGGCATGTGCATCATTGAAACTTGGCGCAAAATTTTCTCGTTCATGTTCTCTAAGCTATCAGACGCTTAAATGTCCTACAACCATTATGTTACTGATTTCTTATCAAGTGGACGCTATCGTACTAGCGTAAAGAAGCAAAGTATGAAATATATATAACTCTTTAACTTCAATTGTCTTTAAATGCCATTGTATGATTTTCCACCACTTAGTGGCGATTAATCCGCATGGATTATTTATTATTGATTAATTTAACATTATATTAACCTTTCTTGGTTAGACACGGATGTAGTACCTATGAAATTTTCTATCGCCAGAAAGCTGAGGATTAGCTTTTTGTTGATTACCGCACTGTTCTTGTGTGCAGCGGTTATCCTTTACCAACAAATCAAGCAAGTCGAAGACAACGCCCACTACCTGCTCAATGAGGATTTGCCGACGGTGGATGCCAGCCGCTCGCTTCAGCAGTCTGCGCAGTCATCCTTATTGGTGCTGCGGGCCTATATGCTGCAGGGCGGGGATGAAGCTGTAGGTCAGGCCCTTAGGCAGCAACTTGCCGACACTTTTACCCTTGTTGAACGCCAGTTAACCGAACTTAAGAGCCATTTGACCGATGAACAGTATGGCAAGGTGGGGCAGAGCTGGCAGGCACTGATGGAAAGTGAGCAGGCTATCGTTGATATTAGCCATACGCCAGACAACCTCCCGGCTCATGCCCTGATGCTCAACGAGGCCGCCCCTATTGCCGAAGTAGCGCTTGATCAGCTGCAAGGGTTAATCAACGAAGAAGAGAACAATGCATTCGGTGGTGAGCGGAAAAGGCTCATGAAGCTTTATGCAGATAGCTATACCTCGCTTTCGAACGCGCTGGGTGCACTGCGTGATTATCTGTTTGACGGTAAACAGGATCATCTTGATAAGTACAAAGAGCTGATGACGAAGCATTCCAAGTCGGTTGCCGAAGTCAATAATCATCTGGTATTGCTCAGCGATAGCGATTTAAGCCTGTGGCAGATCTTTGAGGAGATGCAGAAGATGTATCTGCCGCTAGCCGAGCAGGTGATTACCTTGCGTCAGTCCCCGGAGTGGAACAAAGCCAACTATATGATGGCGCAGCAGACCGGACCTGCGGCAGCGCAGTTTACCGAGCTTCTTGATGCCGTCGTGGTTGCTCAGCAGAACAATGCCCAACAAGGCGGTATAGCTATCAGCGACAGTGTGTCGCGGGTGATCACCACTTTGATAGCGGTGGCGATTATTGCTTGTGTCTGTTCGCTACTTGTTGCGACTTGGTTGGGACGGAGCATTGGCTCGAGACTCACCCTGGTCGGGCAGAGAGCCGAAGAGATTTCCCACGGCAACTTCTCAGGGAAAGCACTTGAGAATAAAGGTGATGATGAGATTGCTTCGTTGGTTGATGCAGTAAATCGTATGACAGCATCGCTATCAGCGTTGGTAACCGGAGTTACGGACAAGGCCAAAGACGTTGATTCAAGTATGAACCGATTGCTGGACAACAATAGCAGTACCGCGAACGAGGCGACCAATCAGGCCGAGAAAATTCGTTCAATGGCAACGGCGATTGAGGAAATGTCGGTAACAGCCAGTGAAACGGCGCAGCATACTCAGGCGGCATCGGATGATTTGAAGCACTCTTCTGAGCTGCTTGGTAACGGTGAAAAAGCCTTAGAGCAAAACCAGCAGACGGTGGGTGAGCTTAACGCCCTTATCGGCCGGGCAAGCGAAATGGTTCAGCATCTGAGTAACGAGAGTGATCGCATCGAGCGAGTCACTGAAGTAATTGAGAGTGTTGCTGAACAAACTAACTTGCTGGCGCTTAATGCGGCGATAGAGGCTGCGAGGGCCGGAGAGCAGGGCAGGGGGTTTGCCGTGGTTGCCGATGAAGTTCGACTGCTGGCACAACGTACCACGGAATCTACGACTGAAATCAACGCGATTGTTGATGCAATTCAAACCTCGACCGGGCAAGTGGTCAAGGTGATCAGTGAGAGTCAGTCGCTGGTCAAGGCGGGCACTGAGCACACCGCGCAGGCCAATACCATGCTACAAGACACTATTCGCTATATGGACGATGTGGCTGACAAAGTCAGTGATATGACGACCGCGACCGAGCAGCAGTCTGATGTATCTCAATCGCTGGCAGATTTAGTGCATCAGCTGTCTGATTCGGCTGCCGATGTGTCGAGCAATTGCGATAGCGCCAATCAGACTTCGCAGGCTATCAAGGCCCAGGTGGATGATCTCAATCAGGAGATGAGAAAGTTCTCGGTTTAGGCGGTGTGCTGGTTAGTGGTAATTAGCGCTATCTTATGGGGCGCTATTACTAAATAACGCTATGTTGCTCAAGGTTTAATCATATAAACGGAGTTTTTGAAAATCTGCTTTACAAGTATCAGCTAGCCTCGTATTATGCGCCGCACTTACGGAGAGATGGCTGAGTGGTTGAAAGCACCGGTCTTGAAA
>NZ_JAKRFQ010000579.1 GCF_022347985.1 Photobacterium sp. OFAV2-7 | reverse complement strand
TCCGCTCTATTGATTGGTACTGAATTTGAGCTCGAGCCATACGATATAGTCTATGTTACCGCTGCCCCAGTCACACGCTGGAACCGTGTAGTTTCGCAAATAGTTCCTACTATCTCTGGATTCAACCAGTTGACTGAAGGTGCTTTGCGTATTAGGACCTGGCCATAGAAACGATGTTTCTAGCAGCGAGATCAGAGAGGCAAGTTTCGAGTAGTTAGCCGTTAAAACTGCCTCGGGGGCAGATGCATTATCTTAAGCTTGAAGTTTGGCAGAGAGATTATCTAGTCTCGTTGAATGCCTGTAAATTACTTTAGTCTTGCAGAGATTTTGCACTAAAAGATCAAGTTTCACGTTCAGCAATTTCAATTTCGTCAAATATGCTGAAGGTTCAGAGCGAAGAACAACTAAAGGCAATGTTGAATTTTTCTACATAACCAAAGGCTCTTGTGGGGAGCTTGTCACACAGCTGATGTTTGCAAGGGACCTTGGTTATTTTTCTGAAGCAACCGCAAATGAAATGATTTGCAACCTGATAGAAGTTAGCCGGATGATTGGTGGATTGATAAAGTATCAGTCATTACAAATTCAAGAAAAACGCGGAGAGTATTGAGGTGAGTAGGATGCAAAAGGTGAGAATAGCGAGGTTGAGACAATGGTTCACCACGTTATTCGAGATACGCCTCTTGAATCTCGACCCTAGACCCTCGAAATTGGTAATACTATGTTTGAGAAAATTCTTGTCGTCTGTGTTGGCAACATTTGCCGCTCACCATCAGGTGAATATTTACTAAAAAAGCTATTACCCAATAAGCATATTGCATCAGCGGGTGTTGGGGCATTGGTTGGAAAGCCAGCTGATAAAATGGCTTCGGAAGTTGCTTCTGACAATGGTACTAGCTTAGAAGGTCACAGAGCACAACAACTAACAAGTGAATTGTGCCGTGAGTATGATCTTATCCTTGTTATGGAAAAAGGTCATATAGAAGCAGTTACCAAGATCTCCCCTGAAGCTCGAGGTAAAACTATGCTATTCGGTCAATGGAATGGTCAGAAAGATATTCCTGACCCATACCGTCAAAGCCGTGAAGCTTTTGATCATGCTTATAGTCTTATTGACGTGGCTGCAAACGCATGGGCGAAAAAAATCAAATAGAGCCGAGTTTAAAGTATCGAGGACCGAGTGAGCTATATCTTTCGATACTCAACAATCATTACTGGAAATAATCATGAGCGTTACGCAAAACGTACAAGTCAAGCAGACAGACTCGGATGAGATAGATTTGGGTAAGCTGTTTGGTATTCTGTTAGATAATCGCTGGAATATTATTGCGATTACTTTCATTTTTGCCATTATTGGTGTGGCGTATGCTTTGCTGGCGACACCGGTCTATAAAGCAGATGCATTAATTCAGGTTGAAACTAAAAGCTCGGGTATGCCAGCTCTGGGTGAGATGGGGGAGTTGTTTGCCTCTGAATCATCGGCTACTACTGAAATTGAGATTATTAAATCTCGTATGATTTTGGGAAAAACAGTCGATAAGCTGAATTTAACAACTGTTGCCTCTCCCAATTACCTGCCTGTTATTGGTAAGGGGCTAGCCCGTATTCAAGGTGAGCAAAATGCGATTTACATTAGTCGTTTTGAAGTTCCTAGTCATGTTGATACACCTGTATTTACACTATTAGTTACGGATCCTGAAGCGGGGCTCTTTGAATTAGTAGATAGTAATGAACGCACTATATTATCTGGTCGCGTTGGTGAACTATCACAACAAGGTGAATTTGCTATATTTGTGAGCCAATTAGCTGCAGATGATGGGGCATCATTTACAGTACTAAAAAGAACTCGGCTTGATGCTATTCAATGGTTACAAAAAGATCTATCCGTCAGCGAGCGTGGTAAGCAAACAGGTATTCTTCAGCTATCATTGACTGGTGAAAATCGTCGCGGTATTGAAGAAATACTTAATGACATAAGCCAGAATTATTTTCTTCAGAATGTAGAGCGAAATTCTGCTGAAGCCGAAAACAGTTTAAAGTTTCTTAGAGCCCATCTGCCTGATATTAAAAATCAGCTGACACTTTCTGAAGATCAATTGAATCAATATCGACAAGACAATGAATCAATTGATTTAGGTCTAGAAGCAAAGTCTACACTCGATGTTATGGTCACAATCGAGGCTCAACTAAATGAGTTGACTTTTAAGGAAAGCGAAATTTCTCAGCGTTTTACAAAAGAGCATCCAGCTTACTTATCCTTACTAGATAAACGCAAGACTTTATTGGGCGAACGTGAGCGTTTGAATTCGCAGATCCAAAAGTTGCCGAAAACCCAACGTGAGATATTGCGATTAACCCGAGATGTAGAGGTAAACCAGCAGATATATGTGCAATTGTTGAATAAAGTACAAGAGCTGAATATCGTTAAAGCTAGTACAGTAGGCAATGTTCGCATTTTAGATTCAGCCCAATCGTATACTCGTGCAGTGAAGCCTAAAAAGCCTTTGATTGTGGTATTAGCTACATTGTTGGGGGGAATGTTAGCTGTTGCGATTGCTCTTCTTCGCGCCGTTTTTCACCGTGGAGTTGAGAATCCTGATGAAATAGAAGTAATAGGCTTGCCGGTTTATGCGAGTGTACCAATGTCGGATTGGCAGATAGAGCTGGAGAAAAAACAAAAAGGCAAAAAGAAGTTAACCGTTGATGAAACTTTGCTGACTGTCTCTAACCCTGCAGACTTGTCTGTTGAGGCATTACGAAGTTTACGAACGAGCCTTCATTTTGCGATGATGGAAGCAAAAAATAATATCCTAATGATATCAGGTCCAAGCCCAGGCATTGGTAAATCATTCGTATCGGCTAATATGGCAGCGGTTATTGCAAAGTCTGGATCTAAGGTATTAATCATCGATGCTGATATGCGAAAGGGGCAAATGGAACGCCAGATGGCTATTGGGCACAAACCGGGCTTGTCTGAGTATCTGAGTGGTCAAGCTCAGATTGAATCCTTGCTTAAGCAACCTGGTGTGGAAGGATTGGATTATATCGGACGGGGAAATGTTCCGCCAAATCCGTCGGAGCTATTAATGCATCCTCGCTTTAAAGCGTTAATGGATTGGGCTTCTGAACATTACGATATTGTAATTGTCGATACACCACCAATTCTTGCTGTTACAGACCCGGCTATTGTTGGTGCCCACGCTGGAACTACCTTGCTTGTAGGTCGGTTTGGTCAGAATTCGGTTAAAGAAGTTGATGTTGCCAAGCAACGGTTTGAGCAAAATGGTATTGAAGTGAAAGGTTTTATCTTAAATGCGGTTGTGCGTAAGGCCAGCAGCTATTATGGCG
>NZ_JAKRFQ010000005.1 GCF_022347985.1 Photobacterium sp. OFAV2-7 | reverse complement strand
GTACGGAGTTGGATTCTGTCTCGCGGTAGCGGCGCTCCATGTTGTTGAGGATCCCCTCGAACGGATGGCGTCGTACCGTGATGTCGCCACGGTCGTTGATGTATTTGAACTCAATTTCTTTCTTACCTGAACCGCTCAGAATGAGGTTCTGGATTTTCTTCGGTAGCTCGTTAAACGGTGTTTCGATATCAAACTCAAAATGCTCGGCCATGGATTTGAGCATCTGGAAGTAATAGAAATTGCGCTTGTCCCAGCCGCGGATAGCACCGCCTGAGAGGCTAAGCTCGCCGTTCTGTACCACGCGCTCTGGATCAAAGTACTGCTGAACGCCCAGACCGTCACAGGTGCCGCAGGCGCCGGCCGGGTTGTTGAACGAAAATAAACGCGGCTCCAGTTCCTGCATGCTGTAGCCACAATGCGGACAGGCAAAGTTGGCTGAAAAAACAATCTCATCGATCTCGCCTGCCGTCATCGGGCTGATCACCACTGTACCGCCGGATAGCTCCAGTGCGGTTTCAAATGATTCGGCCAGGCGTTGCTGGAGAGCGTCGCGAACCTTAAAGCGATCGACAACGACCTCGATGGTGTGTTTTTTATGAAGCTCCAAGGTCGGTGGATCGGAAAGATCGCAGACTTCGCCATCGATCCGGGCCCGAATATATCCCTGGGCTGCCAGGTTTGCCAGTGTCTTGACGTGCTCACCTTTACGCTCTTTGACGATAGGCGCGAGCAGCATCATCTTGCTGCCTTCAGGAAGCTCCAGCACCTTGTCAACCATCTGGCTGACTGTCTGGGCTGCCAGTTCTACGTTATGTGTCGGACAGCGCGGCTCACCGACTCGCGCATAGAGCAGACGAAGGTAATCGTATACCTCGGTGATGGTACCGACGGTTGAGCGCGGGTTGTGGGATGTGGATTTTTGCTCGATAGAAATCGCTGGTGAAAGTCCTTCGATATGATCGACATCGGGCTTTTCCATCAGGGACAAGAACTGACGGGCATAGGCCGACAGAGACTCAACGTAACGTCGCTGGCCTTCGGCATATAGGGTGTCAAAGGCCAGTGAGGACTTCCCTGAGCCTGACAGGCCGGTGATCACAATCAGTTTGTCTCTGGGAATAGAAAGACTGATGTTTTTAAGGTTGTGGGTCCGGGCACCCCTGACTTCGATCTTATCCATGGTATGCGAGCTTTTTGGCTGACTAATAATTGGACCGGCATTATCGCATAGCAAGGAAAAGCTTGAAAGCAAAAGCTGTATAAAGATACAGTATAATGTGTGTTTATTGAGCGGTGTTCGACTTAGGGATTGGTGAAATAAATGCGAATGGGAGTTTCCCGTGGCGTATCAGGCACTCATGGGAAAAGCGTAAAAATTGCGTCAGATAACACGGTTTCGGCCCTATGCCTGAGCCGTGTCTGCATGATAAACTGCGCGATTAAGTATAAACTTTGACTAGCGGCTATTGGAGTTAGAATAGCACGCGAACAGATTTGGAGTTAAGTATGGCCAGTCGTGGCGTAAATAAGGTTATCTTAGTCGGTAACTTAGGTAATGACCCAGAAATCCGTTATATGCCAAGTGGTGGTGCAGTAGCAAATATTACCATTGCTACCTCTGAATCATGGCGTGATAAAGCTACTGGCGAGCAGCGTGAAAAGACTGAATGGCACCGTGTAGCGCTATTTGGCAAGTTGGCAGAAGTTGCCGGTGAGTACCTGCGCAAAGGTTCACAGGTATACATCGAAGGTCAACTGCAAACGCGTAAATGGCAGGATCAAAACGGCCAGGATCGTTACACAACAGAAGTTGTGGTTCAGGGCTTCAACGGTGTAATGCAAATGCTTGGCGGTCGTCAGGGCGGCGGTCAGGGTATGGGCGCACCTATGGGTGGCGGTCAGCAGCAACAAGGTGGTTGGGGACAGCCTCAGCAACCAGCTGCAGCACCTCAGCAGAATTTTGCGCCTCAGCAGCAACAGTCGGCACCGCAGCAGCAGGCTCCTCAGCAGCCACAGCAGCAGTACAATGAGCCGCCAATGGATTTCGATGATGACATTCCGTTTTAATTAAACTGAGATGTCAGAGAAAAGCAGCGCCTGTCGCTGCTTTTTTATTGCCAGAATTTAGGCTGGCTGCGTGTTGCCCCCGCTACACTGAGTTTGATTTTTCTTTAATAAAGTCAATGAACAGCTTGGTCTTCACATGGTTGTAGTCTAGCTTCGGGTAGTAGGCATAGGCCGAGCTGACGGGCTGCTTTAGCTCTGGCAGAACCGGCACCAGCAACCCCTTGCTGAGCTCTCTTCTTACCATTTTCTCGCCGGTCAGGATAATGCCCATTCCGGCAACGGCTGCGGCCACCAGAGCTTCCGGGTTCTGAGTGGTGAAGTTACCGCGAAGTCGCAGACGAAGGTTGTTTTCAAACACATGTTCTTGTTCATGGCCGTGAGTCCCGAAAAGCAGACAGTTGTGCTGAGTCAGCTGTTCTGGTGTTTCTATCTGTGATTTGTCTTCCAGATAGCCGGGAGAGGCATAAAAACTGGGTTGGAAGTTAAATAAACGCGTCGCAATATAGCTGGAGGAGTTGAAATCGGTCAGCTCCCGGCTGATGAATACATCCAGGTTCAGATCAGGCAGCTGGCCCGGTGTTATTGTGTGCAGCTCGACCTGAATATTGGGGTAGGTCTCGATAAACTCGGCCAGGTAATGAACCAGCAAACGGCTGCCGGTTGCCAGCGGGGCACCGATCCGGAGGATGCCGCTGACCTCGCCGTAGGTTGAAGTCGTTTCGGCAAGCATCTGGTGCCAGTCCTCAAGCAGGCGGGCGCTACGCTGGTAGAAGAGCTTGCCGGCTTCTGTCATTGTCAGGCTACGGGTGGTTCGCTTAAGTAACTGAACACCTAGCTGTTTTTCCAACCAAGACAGGCGCTTGGACAGGGCTGAGCTTGAGGTGTTGAGCTTGGTCGCAGCCAGGGCCAGAGAGCCTTGGTCGACAACCGTGACAAAGCTGGTGGTACACGTTATCCAATCCATATATTGATAGTATCCGTAGACTGTTACCCAAACCGGTAAGGTGATGATAACAAACGGGGCGATGATCTGAACCATTAGCAGTCAATCCATTTTTGGGGATTGAACGATTTGGCTTGGGTTAACAATTTTTTAAATTGTCGACCTGAGCGCTAACACTGTGGCTGAGGGAGTGATATTTTGCTCATTAGACCTGTATGAATTTGCATGGATTGACTCTGTGGTGAGTCATTGGAACATCATTAATTTAGCTAGAATTGGATTCTTATGAGAAAAGCCTCCGGCATGAAGTTAACCAACCGTCTGGTTGCCTTCGTTACGCTCATCGTTATTTGTGCCATCTTCGTGATTTTTATCGGCGGTGCCGTTAGTTTTCGAAAACTGGGACAGGACTACCTGACTCATTACATCGATGGCATTGTCGAGGTGATCGATCAGGAGCTTGCTGATCCGCAGGGGGCACAGTCTCTGTCGCGCTGGCTGCCCAAGTTGTTGAAGGCCAGCAATGTCGTAGAGTTGGAGGTGGGGAGTTCGTCAGGGGTAATCTATGCCTTTAAAGGGCTTCAGACCGTCAATGATCCGACGATATTGCAGCAGAGCCATTACACGCTTAACCACAACCCCGGCTTTTATATTAACTTAAAATCGATCCCTCCCTATACGGAGTTTACGTACTCCATCGGTGCCATGTCATCCATTAGTCTGGCCATCGCAATTATTATCATGGGGCTAGTGTGGGGAGTGAACTGGCTGCGCCAGCAGCTCTATGGCTCGGAATTGCTGGAGCATCGCGGCCGGCTGATTCTGGCCGGAAAGGTTGATGACAATGCGGTCGGAGATGAGCAAGAGTGGCCTGCGACGGCTAGTCTCGCTCTGGATCAGATGATTGCCGAGCTTAAGGACGCCCGTCAGGAACGGAGCCGGTTTGATACCTTTATTCGTACCCACACTTTCCTGGATCAGTTAACCGGGGCGGCGAACCGGGTGCTTTTCGATAGTCGCCTGCAATCTATGGTGCAAGATCAGGAGACGCACGGTGCGGTGATCCTGATCCGGATCTCTGACTGGGATGAGCTATTGGCCGAGAAAGGAAAAGATGTCGCCGATGAGCTGGTCCAGGATGTCGGTATGATCCTGTCAAACCAGATCCAGCGTTATCCCGATACGGTGTTATCACGGTACTTTGACGCCGAGTTTGCGATCCTGCTATCCCAGCAGTCGGCAAAAGAGGTTAAGCAGTTTACCAATCAGCTACTCAAAGCCCTGGAAAGATTGACCCCGGTTGCGCCCTTGCAGCCGGATAACTGGTGCCATATCGGCGTGACATTCTGCTCGAGCGGCGAGCGTCGTGGCCGGGTGATGGATGAAGCCGATATGGCGTTGCGAAGCGCCCAGCTTCAGGGCACCAATAACTGGTATGCCTTTCAGAAAGATCAGCAGTATGAAGATGCCCGTGGCAGCGTGCGCTGGCGTACTTTGCTGGATGCCGTGTTTAACAGCGGCGGCCCAATACTTTACCAGCAGCCGGCTTTGGCATTGGATGGTGAAACGATTGTCCATCGAGAGTTGCTGGCCCGGATCCAGGATGAAAATGGCGTCCTGATTAAAGCGTCACGTTTCTTGACGGCGGTTGAGCAGGTTGGGTTCAGCGCCCGGATGGACAGGCAGGTTTTAGGCCAGGCTATCGAGTTATTGAAAAACAGCCCGGTCAATGACTCTTTATCGGTGAATGTGAGTGTCGAGGCCTTGCTGGAAAAAGAGTTTGTTCGCTGGCTTCGCGATGAGTTGCTGCAAACACCCCGCACGGTGCTCAACCGGCTGTCGATTGAAATTGCAGAAAGCGGCTTGGTCAAACACCTTGACGCCATGCGTCCTGTGGTCAGGATGATCGTGGGGCTGGGATGTAAACTGGTTGTGGATCAGGCCGGCCGAACTATTGTCAGTACCCACTATATCAAGGATATCAAGGCTGATTATATCAAGCTGCACCGTGGGTTAGTCCGTGAGATCGACCAGCGACAGGAAAATCAGCTCTTTGTCAGAAGTATGCTGGGAGCCTGCGCAAACTCAAATGCCCAGGTGATTGCCGTTGGTGTGGAAAACGAGAAGGAATGGCGGGTGCTTAAGCAGTTGGGTGTACAAGGGGGGCAGGGACGTTTTTTTGCGGCAGAACTTTCTGTTAGACAGACGCCAAAAGAAAACAATCAGTCAGGTAAAACTTTGTTTGGGCGGTAACAACTGGCAGAAAAAAAAACTATGTAATCAATAAAAGCTCGTTATAATGGTCAAATTATTGACAGCTGCTAGTTGTTAGTGCTTTTCAGTAGCAAAATCTGTGTATTTTGTGAGCGGTGTTGGAGTTTCATGAAATCTAAATCTTTGCTTAGTCGGTATTTAAAAAAGAAAAGCCGTAATAAACAGGCTTGTTTGGCCATCTTTGCTGATTCCATCACAGTAGTTTATGAATCTGAGCCGGAATGGATAACAGAGACTCAAGCTGTTTCTAATGCCGGAGACTGGGATTCGGTCATAGTATCGTTGCTTGCCAAGCACCAGCTGGGGGGCAGTAGCTTACGTTTGGTATTAGGCCATGGCCTCTATCAGAGCATGCTTATTGAGAAGCCGGAGCTGCCTCGTGAGGAGTACTCGACGGCACTGCCTTTTCTGGTCAAAGATCTGGTTAATGAGTCCCCGCTGGAGCTGGTGGCCGATGGCTTTCAGGCTCCGCTAAAAGATCGTTTGCAGGTTGTTGTCACGAATCGCAATCAGGTCGAGCAGCTGATCCGAATTTGTAACGAGGCGGGTTGTGAAGTGGTCTCGATATCGGCGGAGGAAGTGGTATGGGGACAATTAACCGCCTCGTCCCTGAGTCAGTTGGTATTGCATCGTCGCCGTCATGCCAGCCTGCAATTAACGGCTTTTAAACAGCAGGAAATGTGCTTTCAGCGCCAGCTGCGTGGTTTTCCGTCCCCTTTGTTGGATAGCAAGGCGCCAGGAGAGATGAACCATGCTTTGCAGTTAGACAGCCTGGCGCTTGAGCTGCAGCGATCGCTTGATTTTCTGAGTGCTCAGTTGCGCGATACGCCGATCACCCAGCTGTTAATCTCCTGTGACGATGACGATGACAGTGCGTTGGCTGCCGAACTGAGCCAGCGCCTGAGTGTGTCTGTTGCCGCTGTCACACCGCCACACCCGGTATTGACGACGAATGCAGCCCGTGTTGCTTTTGCCGCGCTGATAGAGCCCGACGGGGCAAACAGCATTAATTTATATAGCGATGCACTCAAGCCGCACACTCAACTTATGACGCTGCAGAATGTAGTGCTTAGCTGGGCGCTGGCCGTGGTAGTGATGGTCTCAATGGCTGGCTGGTATAGCTGGCAGAATTACCAGCAGCAGCAACAGCTGGCTGCCGAGAGAAGCCGCCTGGACAGTAAGCAATCAGAGCTTAACAGGGCCAAAGCAGCGCTTGCCGAGCATATTCCCAGCCCATTAAAAGTCGAGTTAGCCGGAGAGTTGGAGCAACATTTGGCGGCTAAACAGGCCACTTTGAAGGCCATTGAAATGCATGATGTGAGTTTGCAGGTTGGTTATGCCGGATTGTTGCGTCAATTATCGGACGCGGCAAGCGGGAACATCTCTGTCAATCGTATTCGGGTAACCGGAAGGCAACTGGACCTGGAAGGGGTGGCCCGTACACCGGAGTCAGTACCAACCTGGGTTAAGGCATTCAAAAACTACCCTGATTTGTCCGATCGGCGTTTTCAACTGATGTCGCTCGGACGCAATGAACAAAATGTGGTGACGTTTAAATTGTTGGCTGAGCGTGGAGCGGCAATAGCGAAAAAACCTGAATTACCCGCGAGCGAGGTTATCCGATGAACGGCTGGCAGAAATTAAGCGATCGGTTCGAGTTACTGACTCGCCGCGAACAATGGTTGATTTTGCTATCAGGCTGGATTGCTTTGTTATTTGTCGGTTTCGTGATGTTTATCGAGCCGCAAGTCAAGGCGCTGGCCTCAGCCAGGCAACAGGTTGTCTCTGTGGCTAATGAGATCACCAACAACGCCAACCAGCTCATTTTAATTGAGCGCAAGCTCAGGAGTGATCCGAACCAGGATGTCGAGCGCAAAATCGACAAGCTGGAGCGAGAGAACTCAACTCTTGACGATCAATTGCAGGGCCGCGTAGCCAGCTTGGTAACGCCAATCCAGATGTCGGGATTGATGGAGCAGGTTCTGCAGCGTTCGGAACGCTTGAAGTTGGAGTCGCTGGAGTCGCTGCCTTCTGTGCAGCTAATCAGTGGCGAAGACGAAGGGTATTATATTCACCCGGTTCGCCTTAATCTTCGCGGTCGCTATTTTGATGTTGTGAACTATCTGGCCCAGCTTGAAGCGCTGCCGGTTAAGTATTATTGGCGGAGCTTGAACTATCAGGTGGATAAGTACCCTTGGGCTGATATTCAGCTGGACGTTTATACCTTGGGCGAGAGTAAGGATTTTATCGGTGGTTAAAGCTGAGATGGTTAGTTTAGGGCTGGGTAAATCAAGCTTGGTTATTAAGCATGGAGCTATCGCTGTTGCCCTGTGTGGGCTGCTTGCTGGCCATGTACAGGCAAGCCAGGATCCGACGGCACCGTTAGGCTGGCAAACTCCGACGAAAAAGCCCACTGTAACCAAGGCCAGACTCCCTCAATTGCAGGGGATTGTTTGTGGTGAATTGAGCGCCTGTACGGTGATTTTGAATAATGTGCCCGTTGAACTTGGCGGAAGAGTCAGCGGCTACACCTTGACGGATATTCAGGACGATTATGTCACGGTAACACGCGGCGGTAAAAAATGGCGTCTGGAGCTATTTGCCGACATTGTGAAAGCAAATTAAAAGAATAAAGTGGTTAACATGCGTGGATTAATAGTTGGGATCGTGATGGCGTCTCTGGCCGGTTGTTCGGCCAATATGGGACATCGTGATCCCGTGGAAGTCAAAGGTGCGCTGAACGAAGCGGTTAATGAAGCCAACAGTCGTCCGCTGGTGGAGTTGCCTTCGGCTGTCAGTGCGGATCTGATGCCGACGTTGGACGGTGGTGATTATGTCTCTAATACGGCGTTGGAAAAGCGTTTTCGCGTTAATGCCCGTAATGTCGATGCCCGTGCTTTTTTTGGTAGCCTGGTTAAAGGGACACCTTTCAATATGGTGCTGCACCCGGATGTCAAAGGGCGTATATCCCTGACATTAAAAGATGTGACGCTGGATGAGGTGCTGGAGGTGGTCTCGGACATCTATGGCTATAACACCACCCGCAAGGGCAATATTATTCAGATTTTCCCGGCAACGCTTCGTACCGAGGTGATCCCAGTTGACTACCTGCAGCTTAAACGCCGTGGGGTGTCGCTGACTTCCCTGACAACCGGCTCTATCACTAATAGTGATTCGAATTCATCTTCTTCCAGCGGTACAACGAGTAACAGTAACAACAGTACAAATAGCAACAATAACAGTGGTAATAACAACTCCTCGAGTACCGCTACTGGTGGCACAACGATCGAAACTACATCCGAAAGTGATTTTTGGCAGCAGTTGGAGAAAGCCGTTCAGGCAATGATCGGCAGCGGACAGGGAAGAAGCATTGTCGTCTCTCCGCAGGCTAGCCTGATCTCGGTGCGTGCATTTCCTAACGAATTGCGTGAAGTGAAGGAGTTTCTCGGAGTGTCCCAGCAGCGTCTGAAACGACAGGTTGTGCTAGAAGCAAAAATCATGGAAGTCACCCTGAGTGATGGCTATCAGCAGGGAATTAACTGGAGCAGTATCACCAAGACGATTGGCGGCACCGAAATTATATTTGGTCGTCCGACGACCGATCCGATCCCGTCACTGCCCGGCGATGCGATTTCTAACCTGCTGGGCGGGCAGACCAATATAACTATTTCAGATGGCCACTTTGATGCGGTACTGAGCTTCCTCGATACCCAGGGCGATTTGAATGTCTTGTCCAGTCCTCGGGTAACGGCTGCCAATAATCAAAAAGCAGTGATCAAAGTGGGCGGTGATCAGTACTTTGTTACCGATATCTCAGGCGGGGAAGTCAACAGTGATGGCGGAACGGCGTCACCGGATATTGAGCTGACGCCCTTTTTCTCCGGAATCTCGTTAGATGTGACACCACAAATCGACAATGAAGGCGGGGTGCTGCTGCATGTTCACCCGACAGTCGTCGACGTGGAAACCGAAATTCAGAGTATCGAACTGGGTGAAACCTTTGGTACTTATAGGCTTCCTTTAGCCAAAAGCTCAGTACGAGAATCTGACTCGGTGATCCATGCACGTACCGGTGATGTGGTGGTGATTGGCGGATTGATGAAATCGTCAACCAATGATCAGGTCTCCAAAGTGCCTTTGTTGGGTGATATCCCTATGCTTGGTCACCTTTTCCGGAATGTGAGTAAGCTCCAGACCAAAACGGAACTGGTGATTTTGCTGAAGCCGACAGTGGTCGGCGAGCAGACTTGGCAGCAGGAAATCCAACGTTCCCGGGCGTTGATCACTGAATGGTTCCCTGAAGAGGGCTAAGCCATGTATCAGTCACATTTTGGCCTTGAGGAAATGCCCTTCTCGCTGACCCCTAATACTGCGTTGTTTTACGCATTGCCTCCTCACCTGGAGGCGATCCAGACGACGCTGGCGGCATTGGAAATGGGTGAAGGTATCATCCAAATCTCTGGTGAGGTTGGGACGGGAAAAACCCTGGTTTGCCGAATGCTGATAAAGCAGTTGCCGCAGCAGTTTGAGTTGGCGTACTTGCCCACCCCTGCAGCCTGTGGGGATGAGCTCCGTCTGGCGCTGGCGCGAGAGTTGGCCATTTCGGTCGAGGGCGATAATACCGCCGTGACAGAGCAGCTTCAGCAAGCACTGATTGAACGTAAAGCCGCCGGAAAATCTGTGGTAGTACTGCTCGATGAGGCACAGGCACTGCCTGATGATGCGCTGGAAACACTCCGTCTGCTCGGAAACCTGGAAACAGAACAAGAGAAGTTGCTGCATATCGTTTTGCTGGGTCAGCCAGAGCTGGATCAGCGGCTCGACCAGCATCATATGCGACAGCTCAGGCAACGCATCACATTCAGGGCCTGTCTGCGCCCGTTGGATCTGGCCGAGACCATTGCCTATATCGAATTTCGCCTAAACAGTGCAGGCTGCCAGCGGGAGTTGTTCGAGCTGGCGCAATATCGTGAGCTTTGGAAAGCCAGTCAGGGGATCCCTCGGCTTATCAATCAGCTTTGTCATAAAGCATTAATCGCAGCAAGCAGCAGTAATGCGCAGTCAGTAGGTCGGAAAGAAGTCTTGATGGCAGTAAAAGATACATTAGGGGCACGTCAGCCTAAATGGACGTACCCGGTGCTGTGGGGATGGCACTGAATATGAGCGAGATAAATAAAAAGCTTAATGCGCTGAATCAGCAAAAAAAACCTTCCTCAGTCGCCGCACAACCTTTACAGGCTGCGGTCGTTAAACCGGTTCCGAAAAATCATGGACCGAAATGGGCGGTGCTTGGTGTATGTGCAGCGTTGATAGCGGGAGGTGCAGGCTGGTGGCTGGGTGCGAATAGTCATGCAGATAGTCCAGCTCCCGCAACAGTTGCTGTGCTGTCAGCCCCTGTTGTGCCGGAGCCCCAACATGTGATCTCAGGCACAGAGCATGATGTAGTACCAGCGCCGAATACGGCTGTTGAAGTAGTCGAGGCGAGAGCCGATGTTGAGCCAGTTGTAACTCAAGCCTTAGAGCAACAGGGTGATAAAGAGGCAAAGCCGACAACAGAGCCGCTCCCGGTGATTGAGGCCAAGACAGTGCCGAGGGTCGTGCGTGAGGATAGACCAAGGATAAAAAAAGCGCCTCAACCGGCCCCGAAGCCAGAGGTGAAATCAAGCGCAGAGCAAGATCCTAATCCAAGGCAACCGCTCAAACCAAAGCAAGAGCTCAAGTCAGAGCAAGGTTCCAGTCAAGAAATGGCGCGAGAGAATTCAACGACTCAAGCGGTGGAGCGAGATGATGAAGCGCCAGCGGAAGAGTTAATGATTGAAACCGTTGAACTTGATGCCGGACAGCTTGCCAATGTGGAGTATAAAAAAGCGCAGAAAGCCCTAAAGGAAGGTGATAGCCGCAAGGCCATTGGTTTTCTGACGCAGACGCTGAAGTATCAGCCTGAATGGGTCAAGGCCCGGCAAAAACTTGCGGCCTTGTATTACGGGCGGGGGGATACCCGCAAGGCGATTGCCACTCTACAGGACGGACTGGTACTTGATGGTGATCAGCCTGATTTACGTTTGACGATGGCAAAGCTGCTGGTTAACGAATCTCAGCAGCAGGCGGCTTTGAATGTGTTAAGCCGTATGCCCAAGCAGCGTCACAGTGGCTATCTCGCCATGCGCGGTGCCCTTGCTCAGCAGTTGAATAACAACGATCTGGCGATGAGCAGCTATAAACTGCTGGTCACAGAAGAACCTTACGATGGTCGTTGGTGGCTGGGTTTGGGGATTGCCCTGGAGCGCAGCAAAGAGGCTGAGAAAGCACTGGATGCCTATAAACAGGCCTTGTTGATGGGACGTATTTCATCGCAGTCACAACAGTTTATCCAACAGCGCCTGGCGCTGCTTGAGGCTCAGGAGGGCTAAGCGCAATGCAAATAAGATTAAGAAAGCGCCTTGGCGACCTGTTGGTAGAAGAAGGTATTGTCACCCAGGATCAGCTAGAGCAGGCGCTGGGCAAACAGCAGACGACCGGCCGCAAGCTGGGGGATACTCTGATCAGCATGGGCTTTCTGAGTGAGCAGCAGATGCTTTCTTTCCTGTCCCGCCAGCTGGATATTCCCTTGGTCGATCTTACTCGGGTATCGGTTGATGCCGATTCGGTGTCATTGCTCTCCGAGGTTCATGCCCGTCGCCTGCGGGCATTGGTTATTGGCGTGCGTGGCGATACTGCTCGGGTGGCGATGAGCGATCCGGCAGATCTGGCCGCGCAGGAGGCGGTTTATGATCAACTGGCACAATACCGGGTTGAACTGGTTATCGCGCCCGAGCGCCAGTTGATTGCCGCTTTTGACCGCTATTACCGCCGGACCCAGGAAATTGTCTCGTTTGCCGAGCAGTTGCAGGCCGAGCATCAAAGCGAAACGGATTATAGTTTTGGGTTTGATGATTCTGACAATGACGAAGTGACCGTTGTTAAGCTGATCAACTCCTTGTTTGAGGATGCGATCCAGGTTGGCGCTTCGGATATTCATATCGAGCCCGATGCTGATGTGCTGCGTATTCGCCAGCGTATCGATGGGGTATTGCATGAAACCTTGCTTAATGAGGCCAGTGTGTCGGCGGCTTTGGTGCTGCGCCTGAAGTTGATGAGCGGACTGGATATCTCAGAAAAGCGTTTGCCGCAAGACGGCCGATTTAACGTCAAGGTACGCGGCCACTCGGTGGATGTGCGTGTGTCTACGATGCCGGTTCAGCACGGTGAGTCTGTGGTTATGCGCTTGCTTGATCAGTCGGCCGGTATCCTGAGCTTGGAAGAGATCGGCATGCCTGCTGACTTGCTGCCGCGTTTTCGTCGTCAGCTCAAGCGGCCTCATGGGATGATTCTGGTGACCGGTCCGACGGGATCAGGTAAAACCACCACTCTCTACGGTGCCCTCAGTGAGCTGAACAAGCCGGGCAAAAAACTGATCACGGCAGAAGATCCGGTGGAATATCGCCTGCCCCGAGTTAACCAGGTTCAGGTAAACAGCAAGATTGGCCTGACATTTTCGTCAATCCTGCGAACCTTTCTGCGTCAGGATCCCGATATTATTCTGGTCGGTGAGATGCGCGATCAGGAAACCGTTGAAATCGGCCTGCGATCGGCGCTGACGGGTCACTTGGTATTGTCGACCCTGCACACCAATGATGCAATTGACAGTGCATTGCGAATGATGGACATGGAGGCTCCGGGCTACTTAGTGGCCAGTGCTGTTCGTGCCGTGTTGGCACAGCGTTTGGTGCGCCGGGTGTGTAAAGACTGCACCGAACGTGAAGAGCTTGACGGGGCTAAGCAGCAATGGCTCAAGGCGCGCTTCCCGCTGCATCTTCACCGGGAGTTCCACCGGGGGAGAGGGTGCCAAAGCTGCAACTTTACCGGTTATAAAGGGCGTATTGGGGTCTTTGAACTGCTTGAGCTGGATCAGCCGATGATGGATGCACTGCGTGCCAATGATGCGGTGTTGTTTAGCCAGATAGCCCGTAATGCCTCTGGCTACAAACCACTGATTGAGTCAGCCATGGAGCTGGCGCTTGAAGGGCGTACAAGCCTGGAGGAAGTGTTGTTGCTGGGCGAAGGCGACTTGAATACCACTGATTTTATAGCCGCTGATCTCAATGACGGCCATGTGCTGTGATTGCGCGGTAGGAGCTAGTATATGCCGGTATTTAACTATCGCGGACGGGATAACCAAGGCGGTCTGAAGCGTGGCCAAATCGAAGCGGCCAGCCAGGATGCAGCGGCTGATCTGCTGATGCGACAGGGCATAATCCCGTTGGAGATCCGTCAGGGGAAAGCCGAGGGACAAGGTTGGGATCTTCAATCTATGTTCCAAAGCCGGGTACCGTTGGAGATATTGGTGATATTTAGTCGCCAGCTCTACAGCCTCACCAAGGCAGGCGTGCCTTTGCTAAGGGCCATTAAAGGCTTGAGTCAGAGCTCGTCACATCCACTCATGAAGGAAGCATTAGATGCCGTTACGGATGAGCTGACCAATGGTCGCTCACTGTCGGTCTCGATGAAGCAGCATCCACGGGTGTTTTCGGAGCTGTATGTGTCGATGATCCATGTCGGCGAAAATACCGGTCGACTGGATGAGTCGCTGCTGCAACTGGCGAACTATTTCGAGCAGGAAATGGAGACCCGGCGCCGGATCAAATCGGCGATGCGTTATCCGACCTTTGTGATCTCGGCAATTATGCTGGCGATGGTCGTGCTGAACGTTAAGGTGATCCCGCAATTTACCTCTATGTTCAGCCGGTTCGGGGTGGATCTCCCCTTACCGACCCGAATATTGATCGCCAGTTCGAACTTTTTTGTTAATTATTGGCCACTGTTGCTAGGTGGACTGGTGGCGAGCTGGATCGGGATCAGGATGTGGCGCCAGACACCGGCTGGTAATGAAAAGTGGGACCGGTGGCGGCTGAAAGTGCCGATTGTCGGTGATATCGTCAACCGGGCCCAGTTATCGCGCTTTTCGCGCACCTTTTCCCTGATGATCCGTGCCGGTGTGCCTTTGAATCAGGCGATTCAGATGGCAGCAGAGGCCCTGGGTAACCGTTTTCTCGAAAATCGTCTGATAGAGATGAAAAACGGTATCGAGGGCGGTAATACCATTGCCAGTACGGCCAGCCAGTCAGGGGTGTTTACGCCACTGGTATTGCAGATGATTGCCGTGGGCGAAGAAACCGGCCAGGTTGATGACTTATTGCTCGAAGTCTCCGATTTTTATGATCGCGAGGTCGATTATGACCTGAAAACACTGACAGCCCGGATAGAGCCGCTGTTGTTGCTGATTGTGGCAATTATGGTTCTATTGCTGGCGTTGGGGATTTTCTTACCGATGTGGAGTCTGCTTGATGTGGCTAGAGGCGTTTAATTGATTAATGGAAAAGTTAAGTAGATTGAATTGAAGTGTTGGTGTAAATCTTTTCAAAAGCCCTTTGGCTTCTCGCTAGTGATTGAAAATTAAGGATAAGCCTAAGTTGTTTGAGCTGGGTGAGACGAGGCGTTGTTTTCCCGGCTTGGTTGATCAAAATCATGAGTAATGGGCAAGCTGGTTAAAGGAAAATACAAGAGCTGTTGAATTTCAGGGTAGGAGTAGAAACTTGTCGTATATTGCTTTCAAAAAGAGATATGAGATCGGCGTAACTAAATTGCTGCTATTACAAGTATCTGACAGTAAATGGCTAGCATTATTTTAAGAAAATGAGACAATATGTATTGACGGTTTTTTGACGTAAATTGACATGTTAGTGACGATGATCTGACGAGAGGATAAAAATATGAAAAGACAAGCGGGTTTTTCCCTGGTCGAGCTGATGATTGTGATCATCGTTGTAGGTTTGCTGGCGGTTGCCGCATTACCACGCTTTATTAATATTACAGACGAAGCGAAGAAAGCTTCGATTGAAGGTGTTGCTGGTGGTTTTGCGACAGCTGTAATGTCGGCACGTGCACAGTGGGAGGCTTATGGCCGCCCTGTTCAAAGTGGATTTAACCGTGTTAATTATGACGGTACAGATTTTTACCTTTCAACTAAGGCAAAAGATAGCTTTTTGGTTGGTGAAGGTTACCCAGTATCTCAAAGCCAGCATCAAGTAAATGAAGTTGTTAATGATGACTGTGTGTGGTTGATGGAAAACCTTCTACAAAACCCGCCGCTAGTGACCAAAGATAGTACCGAAGCTGTTAATGGCAGCAACTTATTTTATACCACGGCTAACGGTTCGGGTGTCAATAAAGAATGTCGTTATTATCAGTTAGCATCGGCAGATACTAAGGGGACAACGAATAACATTACCTCTGGGCATTATTTTTCATATCTACCAGCCAAAGGCCAGGTAAAAGTAACAATAAGATAAATAGGAGTAAGTTATGAAACGTCAAGGCGGTTTTACGCTAATTGAATTGGTGGTTGTGATTGTAATTTTGGGTATTCTGGCGGTAACCGCTGCACCTAAGTTTATGAACTTCCAGGATGATGCACGTATCGCATCGCTACAGGGCCTGAAAGGCGGTATCGATGGCGGTGCATCTATCGTATACGGAAAAGCAGCATTAACCGGCCAGGATTCTAAAACAGGTGTTACGGTTGAAGGTATTGCGACTGAGTATGGTTATCCTGCAGCATCAACAACTGGTATCCAGCTTGCTGTAACTGGCCTTGATTCCGCTGATTGGGTTATGGCTTTTGGTACTGAAGGTACTGCTCCAAATACGACGAATCATGGTGCATTTACACTGACAGGTAAGAAGCCTGATACTGTAGATTATGACAACATTATCGCGACTAAGTGCTTTGTCAAATACAGTGAAGCAACGGGTTCTTCTGCAGATAAAGCGGCTAAAACGACAATCGTAACGACCGATTGTAATAAATGATCAAATAGGGCTCTCATGAGCCCTATTTTCCGAGTCGCTTTCTTCATGAGTGCGACTCGGAAAATAGTAGACGCGAATGCATATGGAGGTTCAATGAATAATCGCCAGCTAGGTTTTACATTGGTTGAGCTGGTGGTTGTCATTATTCTTATTGGCATACTCGGGGTCACTGCAACCTCGAAAATGATCGGCCCCAGCAGCTTTGATGCATACCTGAACCGCGATCAGGCTATCTCCATTGCCAGACAAGTCCAGATCCTGTCGATGAACCAGTCGATCTCATCTGCCACAGATCCCAATGCCTCCTGTTATACCTTGCAAATCTCATCTGATTATTTTGGCAGTCCTCGATGCGATAGCGTTCTGCCGAGCATGCCGCCGGCATTGACGGCTGCTGATAATAACCTGAGCCTGTCCGCCGAAGGTCTAACTGTCACCAATCTGTATTTTGATATGCTGGGACAACCTTTCTATTTTACCGGCTCTGGAGCCAATGAGGCGCGAGTCTATGCCTGCCGAAGCAACTCGGGCTGCAAGCTCACATTCCGCTCGGGGGCCAATGAGACAACCACCATGTGCATCAATCAGGAAGGGTATATTTATGCCGACTGCTAGTGGTCCGTGCTCAAGGCTAACAGTCAGGCAGGCAGGTTTTACCCTGATAGAAGGGATTATCAGCATTGTGATCCTGGGCATTGCCATGATCACTCTCACCAGCTTTCTGTTTCCTCAGGCCGAACGTTCGGCGACCCCATATTATCAGGCCCGTGCTTCTGCAATCGGCAATGCCTTTCTTAATGAAGTATTGTCGCGCAAGTTTGATGAGAATAGCGATCCTTTCGGAGACAGTGCGGTGCGCTGTGGTGAAGCCGGGGCACAGGCATGTACGACGCCGGAAAGTTCGGGTAGCTGGCCACGGGATGATGTCCAGCAGGATGGGACCAGCAAAGAGTATTTTGCCTATGTTGATCCGATTAGCGGTAATCGACTGGGCTGGGGGCTGATGGTATCAGCGGCAGATGATATCGATGATTTTCACGGTTGCTGGGGGGATTTTTCTCTGTGTGGCAAGCGCTATAGCAGCAACCAGTTTCCCTGGCGTGGATTTATTGAGAACCTGCTGGCAGACGAACAGGGGAAAAATGAGCGTTATCTGAATATGACGGTAAAAATTGCGGTCAGCTACGATACGTCCCTTAATACCAGCTATCCAAATAACGCTTTTCTCCATCAGCACAAACGGATTGATGTCGAGGTCGATACCGGTCGCTATGGCACCTATGACTTTGTTGCCTATAGGAGTAATTACTGATGAGGTGGCAACGAGGCTTTACCCTGGTTGAAATGGTGATGGCCTTGGTGATCCTGGGCATTATTTCACTGGCCATTGGTAGTTACCTGCAGTTGGGAACGCAGGGATATGTCGACACGGTAAATCGTGATCGGGCCCAGTCGATTGCGCGTTTTGCCTTGGAAAAAATAACCCGGGAGGTGCGTCATGCCGCGCCTAACAGTATATCGACATCCAATTATGGGGCCTGTTTATCGTTCTATCCGGTCAGGTACTCCGGCTTTTATCAGGGGGATCCCGATAGCGCAGCAATGAGCCTTGTTCCGGCAATAGGCTCGGCCACCGAATGGAAAGCGATTAATACGCAGGCTGACTTAGCCCTGGCGATTGGCTTGCCGTCGGCCACCGAGTACGAGGCAAAACGTAATACGATAAACTCTGTCGCCGACGGGACCGAGCAAGGTGAACTGACCGTTAACCTTGCTGCCTCGCCCTTATATTCTTCACCAGCGAAGCGAGCCTATGTCTATGGCGATAAAGTCGAATATTGTCTGACGGGGAGCCTGCTGACCCGACAAGGGAATCGGATTGCCGAGGACGTGAAGTCTGTTGAATTCGTCGCAGAAGGGGCGGGGTTGCAGAATAACGGTATGGTGCACATTTCACTGGTGATTGAGAAAGCCAATACCGATGACACTTTCTCTTACAACCATACAGTGCAGGTGATCAATGTCCTATAGCAAGCAACGTGGCAGCGCCCTGATTGTTTCGGTGTTTATCATCACTGTGATGGCGGGCTTTGCAGCCGCCATGATCCGTATTGATTGGTCAGGCCAGGAAACGACATCACGGGAAGTGTTTGCGACCCGGGCGTGGTTTGCGGCGCACTCGGGCAATGAGATTGTACTGAGTAAGTTGTTTCCGCTGGGTCAGAAAGTATCTGATCCTGATGCATGTTCACAAGGGGGAAGCAGTGATACCAAAACTTATACAGTGGATGCCAGCTTGTTTCAATGTCAGAAAGTGACCGTTGTTTGTACCCGCTTTAAATATGGCCCGGAATCACAAGGCACCTATAAATATCGGTTGGAAAGCAGTGCGACCTGCGGCAATGGCAAGTTTGCGACAACTCGTATTCAGGAAACTTGGGCAAAGGATCTACCAAATGAATAATAAGCTCGCGAGTTTAATTTTTTTTGTCATTGCTATGTTTTCTGGTCGAGCCATGGCGCAAGCGGCGATTAGCTTTACTCAGTGCCCATTTACTGGACCGGCCCAAACGTGGAGTTCAAGCGGTGAAGCTGATATTACATCTTCCAGTGAAATTTCGGGTGCTGTTGAAGGCCAATATCTCGGTTTTAACAAGGTTAGTACCAAGTCACACAGCTGCGGAAAGCACACCAAATGCCTTAGCAATACCCAGTATAAGCAAGATTATCCGGGAAAAGATTTGCTTGTTAGCCAGCCTTCGTTTGTCTCATTTCAGGTGAATAGTAACGAGAAGAAATTTGAATCCAGTGGTTCACTAACTCCGGATAGCTATAAAAAAGTAGAAGTGCTGAAAAAGGCTACAGTCACCTTATCTGCAGGGGAGTACTGGATCGATGAATTCGCAATTAAGGAAAACAGTGAGATCAATATAACGGGGCCGGTTGTTCTTAATGTGAATAAGTTGACGCTTGATGATAAAGCGTCAATCAATCACACTGGCGCACCAGCTGAGTTATTAATAATCGGGCATATCAATGACGGTACGATTGAGCTGAAATCGAAGAAAAAAGATCATGAATTCAATGCTTATATTGCAGCCTATAAGGATGTCTTGATATCCGAAAAAACCAAGATCAAAGGGGCTGTTATTGCCTATAAGCTCAAGCTAGACAAGCAAGGGATGCTGACCTCAGATCTTAGTGGTTGTGATAGTGTTGAACCGCCGCCGGAACTGGATCACTGTGAGTTGTTTCCCGGTCCAGTGCAAACGTGGGAAGGAAATACGAACAACCTGATTACGACAGACAGCACTAACTTAATCACCAAGACAAATAATTACCAGATAGGTTTCTCAAACCAAATCATCACCAGTTACCCTTCGGATTATCACCCGCCAAGTACACCAGCGCTCGGTAAGTGTGATGGTCAGGCGTGTCAGCTCAACGGGACCTTCGCAAAGAAGAAAACGCTGAGCTGGAGTAGCTCAGGGGCGTCACAATCACTGCAAAATACCGTGATCACGGATACTCAGACAGCAAGTCCAGGTACTTATTATTATGCAGGCTTGGGATGGACTTATGGTTTAACCGTTGAGCCTACCGGTAACTTGACGTTGCCTTCCGGTGAATATTGGGTGGATGCTGCTGATATTCGAGGCGGGCTGACTATTGATGGTCAGGTTACATTGCACGTTAAGGATGAGCTGAATATTGGCGGGGCGGTGAATACCTTAAATCCTGCCGATAATCTGACGATTTTTGCCTATAACTCCGGCGAAGCCTGTCCACTTCCTGGGAACTACCCGAGTGGACCGCCTCAGGTGAATGTCGATTATGCGGTGAATATTAATGTTTCCGGTGAGTTTAACGGTCGGATCTATTCGCAGGGGCCGGTTGCCTTATCTAATGCGACAACTGTGATTGGCGCAGTAACAGCTTGCCAATTGCAAATGAGTAATACGGCCAAAGTTGTTGGTGATAGCCAGTGTTTCGATCCTGTTCCGCAAGAGTACCTACTAGAGTTAGTGCCTGACGATGATCTCCAGTTGGTGTGTGAGCGTCAGTCTGTCGAGTTTCAGGTGAAGGACAAGAGCACGCAGTCATTGATCACAGACTATAGTGGTCAGGTCACGATTACCGCACCAGATGCGTTTCCGTCTGGTCAGGCGTTTTGGTATTTGTCCGAAACTGGGGGGGAAAATACCAAGCGGGATATCATGGGTAATAACACGTCTTTTGCTGTTAGCGGTGGCAAGGTGAAGCTCTGGCTGAAAAGTGACTTTGTCGGCTCGATTGGGGTAACTGGCAACTTGTCGACAGACACAGCCGATCCGAAGACGGGAAATTTTCAGTTCGTTCCCTTTAAGCTGGAAATCCAGCAAGGAGAGCTAAAATCGGTTGCGAACAAGCCTCAGGATATTTCGATCGTAGCCAAAGCTTGTGCGGACGATAAGAATGATGACTCCATTGCTAACGGTTATACCGGCGTGAGAACGCTTAAATTCGGTACGGAGTATACAGCGCCTACAGCTTTGCAAGGCGCTGGCGCGGCGAGTCTGTTACTGAAAGACAAAGATGGAAAATGGCAGGCCAGTGAGGGCAAGTTTGAGTTTAAGGTTGAGATAAATGCAGACAATACAGAAACCGTCCGGGCCCGCACTGCACTAAAATATGCCGATGCGGGCAGAACCAAACTCATCCTTTATGATCCTAACTGTACCCGGACAAAATGCGACATCGATACGATTTCCCGTTTGATGGCTGCCGAACAAACGTCGCTGAGTAGCTGGGAACGTTTGGAGGGCGTTCAGTCTGTGGCGACACGCCCTTTTACCTTTGCACTGTGTAATGATGGTACTGCCAAGTCAATCCAAGATGCGACGGGAACCTCTGAGCAAGGAAATGCCTTTGTTGCAGCCGGAGAGGCGTTTGGTTTGAAGGTCAAGCCTGTCGTCTGGATGGAGAGTGATGGTAATAGCACGATTGACACTAGTCAGAATGCAATAGCCGCTGTTGATTCTTCGGGTATGTGCGGGCGTGTGATCACGCCAAGTTTTTATTCCGAGAATGCTCCGGTGGCAAGTGTGGTGCTGAGTATTCCCTCTGGTGACGGGATCAGGCCACACTCCCCTGACAAGGATGGTGCGATACCCGGAAGCCTGACGAGTTCCTCGTTATCCAATGTGCAAATTAAAGACAGTGCCTTTTCTGCCAGCTGGAGTGAGGTAGGCAGCATCTGGCTACAGGCTGATACTCAGGCCAAGTACCTGGATATGGATATCAATATGGGCCAGCGACCTGTCGGCCGCTTCTACCCGGATCATTTTTCCGTCGTTGTAAATCCGGGAGGCAGTGAAGGGATCCTTCCGGCCAATGGATCCTTCTCTTATATGGAGCAGCCATTTACCGGCAAGTTTACGGTCAAGGCCATGAATACCTCGGCACCGGTCGGTAACTATCATCTTTTTGCCTCGTCGTTACAAGCGGACTTTGGTTTATGGCTGGGAAGCCTGGTTAGCGGTCAGTATGAATCTTTAGATCTGGCAAGGCTTCACGTATGTAACACCCAACAATGTCAGGCGGATTTGGCTTGGCAAAGTTGGGGCAATGTCGCTTCTCAAGGTTCGGTGTCGCCACAAAGCGGGCGGGTCTTTGATGCGACCGGTTCTGACAAGCCGAGAATGACGATCGCCCGTCTCACTGATACCGGTTTTACCTGTCCGCTGGATGACCCAAATAGTTGTGCCCATGCGACCAAAGCAGACGGTCCCTATCAGGCCCTCGATTTCAGGGTCAATGTCAGCAAGTTTGCCGATGGCGTTGATTTTGTCCTGACTGCAACTGAGAAAAATCAGAATGCTGTCGGGGCTTATGTCGACAGGACGGATATCCGCTACGGACGTATGGTACTGGAGGATGTTGGCGGACGTGCCGACAGCAAGATAGCGATTCCGCTTCGGGCCGAATATTGGGACGGCAATGATTTTGAAACCAATACGGATGACAGCTTATCGACATTTGACGGAGATAATTACTGTAAGCAGATCATTGCCCAGTCCGATTCCACGGTGACAGACAGCACGTCCCAGACCTCGGGGCAAGGAAGTGTTACTGCCGGAGAGATAAGCTCCGGTGAGTTTGTGGCACAGCCTCACTCCAAAACCAATTACCGAGAGCAGGTTCAGTTCTGGCAGCGGCTGACATCGGCAACACCTGCCAAGCTCAAGGCGAGTGATTGTACGGGTAGTCATTCAAATCAGCCCTGGTTGCAGTACAACTGGCGTCAATTTGGTGATGAAAGCCCATCCGCCGTTGTGACCTTCGGTGTTTATCGAGGCAACGATCGCATCATTTATCGTGGAGAAAAGGGGATGAATCAGCTGCTCAACTAAATAAAATGCGGATCTGTGGCAGGTTTGACAAAGCTTACCTTGTCTCGATCCGTGCCCCTTGGTACATTTAGCGCAATTTAACGAATTTTGTAAGCTTGCAGGAATTAGCCGAAGACTATGTTTAAAAAACTTCGTGGCATGTTTTCTAATGACCTGTCTATTGACCTGGGTACTGCCAACACCCTTATTTATGTCAAAGGACAGGGCATCGTACTCGATGAACCATCAGTAGTAGCTATTCGTCAGGACCGAGCTGGCGCAACCAAAAGTGTTGCAGCCGTAGGTCACGACGCCAAACAAATGCTTGGTCGTACACCTGGCAATATCGCTGCTATCCGTCCGATGAAAGACGGCGTAATTGCCGATTTTTACGTGACCGAGAAAATGCTTCAGCATTTTATCAAGCAGGTCCACGACAACAGCATTCTACGTCCTAGCCCACGCGTACTGGTTGCTGTTCCTTGTGGTTCTACTCAGGTTGAGCGTCGAGCTATCCGTGAATCTGCACAAGGTGCGGGTGCCCGCGAAGTGTATCTGATTGACGAGCCGATGGCGGCAGCGATCGGTGCCGGCATGCCAGTATCGGAAGCGACCGGTTCGATGGTGATCGATATCGGTGGTGGTACTACCGAAGTTGCCGTTATCTCTCTAAACGGCGTGGTTTACTCCTCGTCGGTACGCATTGGTGGTGACCGTTTTGATGAGGCGGTTATTAACTATGTTCGCCGTAACTACGGCAGCCTGATTGGTGAAGCAACGGCCGAGCGTATCAAGCATGAAATCGGTTCGGCTTACCCGGGCGATGAAGTGCGCGAAATTGAAGTGCGTGGTCGTAACTTGGCTGAAGGTGTACCTCGCAGCTTTACCCTTAACTCCAACGAAATTCTAGAAGCCCTGCAGGAACCTCTGACCGGTATCGTGTCGGCGGTGATGGTTGCACTTGAACAGTGTCCGCCAGAACTGGCATCAGATATCTCTGAGCGCGGCATGGTGCTAACCGGTGGTGGTGCGCTGTTACGCGATCTTGATCGCCTACTGACCGAAGAAACCGGGATCCCAGTTGTTGTTGCCGAAGATCCGCTAACCTGTGTTGCACGTGGCGGTGGTAAGGCACTGGAAATGATCGACATGCACGGCGGCGATCTCTTCAGCGAAGAATAATGCCATCTTCGGCAATAGACAGAACAGGTTATAGCGTTAGATGAAACCTATATTTGGCAGAGGGCCTTCTCTGCAGTTACGCCTGTTTCTTGCCATATTACTGTCGGTTGGTCTGATGCTGGCCGACAGCCGCCTAGATGCCTTCGCCAATGTACGTTATTTGCTGAACTCAGCGATTTCACCACTCCAGTATGCTGCTAACTTACCTCGCGATTTGTTAGATGGTATGTCAGGTCAGTTGAGCTCCCATCAGCGTTTGTTGGCAGAGAATAAAGCACTTAAGCGTGATTTACTGGTAAAGCAGAGTGATGTACTGCTGCTGGACCAGTTAAAGCAGGAAAACCAGCGTTTACGCGAGCTGTTGGGCTCACCTTTCGTCCGCGACGAGAAGAAACTGATCGCGGAGGTGATGGCGGTGGACTCCGATCCCTACAGTCACCAGGTGATGATTGATAAGGGGCGGGTTGACGGTGTCTATGAAGGCCAGCCGGTGATCAATGAAAAAGGGATTGTCGGCCAGGTGTCCTATGTTGGTGCCCATAATAGCCGAGTGCTGCTGTTGATTGACCCGACCCATGCAATTCCGATCCAGGTTGTGCGCAATGACATACGGGTAATTGCCTCGGGCAGCGGCCAGATCGACCAGATCCAGCTTGAACACGTCCCGAGCAGTACCGATATCGAAGTCGGCGACTTGCTGGTGACATCCGGCCTGGGCGGCCGGTATCCGGAGGGTTATCCGGTTGGACATGTCACCGAGTTTTCGTTTGATAACAAGCGCCCGTTTGCCCAGATAAAGGCAAAACCGACGGTACAGTTCGACCGCCTGCGATATTTGCTGCTGGTATGGCCGACATCGCGGGAAACGCTGATGGTAGGAGAACTCAATAGTGGCGAATAGTCGACCAAGTGGCCGCTTGCTGATTTGGCTATCTTTTATCGTGGCACTGATCCTACAGGCCGCGCCATGGCCCGGCGAACTGGAGCTGTTCAGGCCCTCATGGGTGTTGCTGGTGGCCTTTTACTGGGTGCTGGCATTGCCGCACCGGGTCAATGTCGGTACCGCATTGCTGTTGGGACTGCTGTGGGATTTGATGCTGGGCTCGACGCTCGGGGTACGGGGCCTGATGATGTCGGTGCTGTGCTATGTCGTTGCCCTGAACTTCCAGGTACTGCGCAACCTCTCTCTGTGGCAGCAGGCGATTCTGGTTGCCTTGCTGACATTGGCCGGCAAGCTGGTGGAGTTTTGGGCCGAATACTTGGTCTCGGTGATCACCTTCGAGCCGGAACGACTTTGGGCCGTGCTGCTGAACTTCCTGCTCTGGCCATGGCTGTTTTTGTTGCTACGGCGAATGCGTCGTAAGTTCTCAATTCGTTAAATTACTTTCCCAACTAGGTCTGTTCGGTGTTAGGTTGTAAAGCATGACATCGAATGGATCTTTTTGATATTTATATAAATGGTATCGTCATGCCTGCATTGCAACTGTATCTGGCTTCGGGATCTCCCCGGCGAAAAGAACTACTGGCTCAACTGGGTTATACCTTTGAACGGGTTGTCGTAGACGTCGAAGAGTGCCATCAGCCGGATGAGGCACCGGCTGATTATGTTCAGCGCCTATCGCAGGATAAGGCACAGGCCGGGGTGAAAGAAACCGATGGCCAGACGCCGGTGCTGGGTTCAGATACTATTGTTGTAGTAGATGATGAAATTCTGGAAAAGCCCAAAGACTTTGCCGATGCCAGGCGCATGCTGACCCTGCTGTCCGGTCGCCAACACCAGGTGATGACGGCTGTGACTCTGGCCACGGCAACGCGTAGCAAAACCTGCCTGGTGACTACGAACGTTTGGTTCAAGACTTTGTCAGAAAAAGAAATAGAAGCATATTGGCAAAGCGGCGAGCCGCAAGATAAAGCCGGCAGCTATGGCATCCAGGGGATCGGCGGCAAGTTTATTGAGCGCATCGATGGCAGTTATTATGCTGTGGTGGGGTTACCGTTAATGGAAACCGACATCATGGTTCAGGACTTTTTAAGTTTATCAATTTAGAGGCAACCATGAGCACAGAGCTGCTGATTAACGTGACGCCAAGTGAGACGCGCGTTGCAATGATTGAAGGAGGGACCCTTCAGGAAGTACATATAGAGCGAGAGTCAAAACGTGGAATTGTCGGCAACATTTACAAAGGCCGCGTAAGCCGGGTATTGCCGGGTATGCAGGCGGCATTTGTTGATATCGGACTGGAGAAAGCGGCATTCCTGCATGCCTCCGATATTGTGCCTCATACTGAATGTGTGGCCGAGAACGAAAAGCAGCAGTTTCAGGTTCGGGATATCTCCGAGCTGGTCCGTCAGGGACAGGATCTGGTGGTTCAGGTGGTCAAGGATCCCCTGGGAACCAAAGGAGCTCGCCTCACTACAGACGTGACGCTGCCGTCGCGTTATCTGGTCTTCATGCCGGGCGCCGGCCACGTCGGTGTCTCTCAGCGTATCGAAAGCGAAAGTGAGCGAGAGCGCCTGAAGAAGGTCGTCAATAAGCACTGTGACGAGCTGGGTGGCTTTATTATTCGTACCGCTGCCGAAGGGGCAACGGCGGAAGAGCTTGCCCAGGATGCCGCCTTCCTCAAACATTTGTGGCGTAAAGTGCTGGAGCGCCGGGCCAAGCATAAGCCCAAGTCGATGCTGTATGGCGAACTCGGTTTGGCACAGCGGATCCTGCGTGACTTCGTTGGCACCGAACTGGATTGCATCAAGGTTGACTCACGCCTCGGTTATGAAAAGCTGAAAGAATTTACCGATGAATTTGTGCCGGAGCTGAGCGAGAAGCTTGAGTATTACGCTGGCGAGCAGCCTATATTTGATCTATATGATACGGAAAGTGAAATTCAGCGCTCGTTGGATCGCAAGGTTGAGCTGAAGTCGGGTGGTTACCTCATTATTGATCAGACTGAAGCGATGACGACGGTCGATATCAATACCGGGGCCTTTGTCGGTCGCCGTAACTTGGAAGAGACCATCTTCAATACTAATATTGAGGCCACCAAGGCGATCGCCCGTCAGCTTAGGTTACGCAACCTGGGCGGGATCATTATTATCGATTTCATTGATATGGCACTGGAAGATCACCAGCGTCGTGTCTTGCTGGCACTGGAGCAGGCACTTTCCTACGACCGGGTAAAAACCAATATCAACGGCTTTACTCAGCTGGGCCTGGTCGAGATGACCCGTAAGCGGACCCGTGAAAGTATCGAGCATGTGCTATGCGGCACCTGCCCGACCTGTGAAGGTCGAGGTACGGTCAAAACCGTTGAAAGTGTCTGCTACGAGATCTTGCGTGAAATTACCCGGGTCAACCGAGCTTATGACGCTGACCGTTTTGTGGTCTATGTCGCGCCTGCGGTTGCTGAAGTCTTGGCGGGTGACGAATACCATGCTCTGGCTGAGCTGGAAGTGTTTATTGGCAAGCAGGTGAAAATCAAAGCTGAGCCATTATATATCCAGGAACAATTTGACGTTGTAATGATGTAATTACGAATGCGAGGCTATTGAGTGACAACAGTTCCAGTTCGTCTGGCACGTGGATTAATGTGGCTGGTACTGATAGTGTTGGTACTGGCCGCTATTGCGATTAGTGGTCTGCGTTTTTTCCTTCCCCAGCTAAACGAATATCGCGAACCTATCCGCCAGTGGGCATCTGAGCAGGCGGAAATGCGCCTGGAGGTGGCCCATGTAGAAGGGCGATGGCAAAACCTTGGCCCTTCCCTGGTGTTGAAGGGGGTGAGTGTTGACGCAAGTGATGATCCGGGCTCCATTGTTCGGGTCGGTGATGTTGAAATGGAGTTTGATATGCTCCGTTCGGCGTTCGAGATGCGGCCTGTGTTTAAAAATGTGCGTATTGATCAGCTCAGCCTGGATCTAACACGTTTTTCCAGTTCTATGTTTGGCCGGGATACCTCGTCACAGCCCGCCGCCGACACGACCGATCAAGCCGCAACGATCAAACTGCTAGAAGAGCTGTTTTTTGTCCAGTTGGGCAAGTTTTCGCTGCGTAATGCCGATATCACTTTGCTCTCTCCTGCTGGGGATACAAAGCGTATTGATATCAGCGAGCTGAAGTGGGACGGTACCGGCGGCCAGCACCTGGCTGAAGGGGTGATCAGTATTGCCGATACCCACTTTAGCCAGATGCGAGTGATTGCTAACTTATCTGCCAGGCGCTCCCTGCCTGAGCTGTCGGGCAGTATTTATGTCCAGTCCCGGAACCTGTCGATCACGCCGTGGCTTAACAAGCGTATGTTGGGTGGCGCTGATATTACCGGCAGTAATATCAATGCCGAGTTGTGGCTGAATTTGCAAGACGGCAAGGTATTGAACAGCCTGGCAAGGCTGGATAACAGCTACCTGCGCTGGCGTGAGGGCGATGAAAAACATGAGTTCAGGATTTCTAAGGGCCGGGTAGGATTATCCCCGGTTGCTCTGGCCGAGGGAAAAACCGGCTGGCGGATTGACAGTGATCAGATGCTTCTGCAAACCGACCAGCGATTGTGGCCAGCCTTTGATATCGCGGCGCAGTGGGAGCCTGAGCGCTGGCAAGTTGCATTGACCAGCCTGCCTCTTGACCAGCTGCTGCCGTTTGTCAGCTTCTTGCCGGAAGACAATACAGCTGCTGAGATACTCGCCAAACTACAGCCGTCCGGTCAGTTGGATGATATCCGAATCGCCGCTGACGGCGATCAGCCACCGCGTTTTTCGGCCGATCTTAAAGCGTTTGGTATGAAGCAGTGGGAACTGCTGCCTGGCATGAACAAGCTTGATGCAAAGCTATCAGGCAGCCTGGCTGGCGGAAAAGCCAGGCTGGCGCTAAATGATGTTGTACTTCCCTATGGAGAAGTCTTTCAGGCCCCGCTAAATATCACTACAAGTGAAGTGACCGCTTACTGGCAGGTCGGCGATGACGGTTGGCGCTTGTGGAGTGATGCCCTGTCCGTATCGACGCCGCATTTAACTGCTGATGGTCAGTTCCGTCTGGACTTTCCTGCTGAGGCACCTGCCTGGTTGTCATTTTACGGTGAAGCGACGGCCTATGATGCCGGTGAAACGTGGCGGTATTTACCGACGCTGGCATTGGGGCGGGAACTGACAGATTACCTGTCGACGGCTATTCGAGGCGGTAAGGCAGAGCGAGCCCAGCTGCTATGGTACGGTGAGCTCAATGATTTCCCCTACAGCAAAGGCGAGGGGGTCTTTCAGGCCAAGGTACCTTTGCGTGAGGGGCGCTTCAGTTTCGATACAGCATGGCCTGAGCTGACCGAGCTGAAGCTGGATCTACTGTTTGAAAATGATTTTATGTATCTCGATGCCAGCCATGCGAAAACCATGGGAGCGACGGCATCCAAGGTTACCGGTGAAGCCGAGCTTAGCGAAGATGGCCACCTCAAGTTGGCTATTGGTGTGGGTGCCGATGGTCAGCAGGTGCGTGATTATATGTTGGCGACACCGCTGGTTGAATCGGTCGGGGCGGCGCTGACGACGGTCCAGGTCAGCGGTCCGGTAAGCTCGCAGTTTAAACTGGATATTCCTTTTGACGGCAGCGATGTGCGGGCATGGGGCTCGGCGAGTCTGAAAGACAACCGGGTTGCCATGGAGGCCCCGCCACTTCAGTTGGATAAGGTCAGTGGCAGCCTGAGTTTTGATAATGATGTTATTAAGGCCGAGGGTATCCAGGGCATGTTACTCGCGCAGCCTGTTGCCTTCGGTTTTGATGGCAAGAGCGTGGACACGGGCTATCAGGTGGGGGTTAAACTGGATGGAAACTGGGATGTTGCTACCCTGCAACAGCAGGTTGATGATCCTCTGCTGGCCCATGTGAGCGGCCACAGCCGTTGGAACGCCAAGGTCGGCGTTAATCTGCACGATACTGGATTTGACTACAATGTCGACTTGCTGGCCGGGCTGACTGGCGTTAACAGCAAGCTGCCGTATCCGCTGCAAGTGTCGCCGGGGACTAAGCAGCAGGCAAAACTGGCTGTACACGGTAATGCAGAATCGTTGACCGGTAATATCGTTGTGCCTGATGCCACTTACCAGGCGACAATCAATTTAGTGCCTGAGCGCTTGAAGATAGAGGCCAGCGAGCTGTTAGTCGGGAAAGGGAAATTACGCTCTCTCGCACGGGGGAGCCACTCGCTTCGAATCCGTAGTGACTACCTAGACGGTGATCGCTGGGTAGAGCTAATTGAAGAGGTTGATGATAAGACGGCACAAATGGCTCAGGCCGGGCAGCAAACAGTCATGCCAGAGATCCCCAACCCAACTCGGATAAATGCGCGCGTTAAGAAGCTGAAACTGGCGACGTTGAACTGGAATGAGGTTGACCTTGCGATGCGCAGACAGCCTGCGCAGTGGCATATTATTCTGGGTAGCCGGGAAATGACCGGCGAGGCGTTCTGGCCTGATGGCGCACCGTTGAGGGTGACGCTGGAGAAAATGCACCTGAACCTGCCAGGGTTGGATGATGTCGAAGAGCTGCCGCGTAGCAAGTACAAGCCGCAGCAGGATATCCCACCGGCGACTGATTTTGACCGCTCTATGATGGCGAATATCCCGGAGATCGATCTTACGCTTCAGGATGCCTGGCTACAGGGCTATCGACTCGGCAAGGTAACCGGGAAGTTGCGCCGGGAAGGCACTATGCTGGAGCTACAGAACCTGCTGATTGATTCCGGCACGACCTCGCTGAGCCTGGACGGCCACTGGATGCTGGATCATGATCAGAACGAAACCCATATTGCTTTCGACATTGAAGGTGACAACAGCTCAGACTTGATGGGGCGGTTCGGAGTTTCCGGCGGGATCCAGGGGGCGAAGTTCAGTAGCTATGCCTCTATTCAGTGGCAGGGCGCACCATGGGCGATGCACCGTGAAACCTTGACCGGAGAAATGAAATCAGAAACCGGCAAGGGAGTGATCAGTGATGTCGGCGGTGCCGGTCGCTTGCTAGGCCTGTTCAGCTTAGATTCGATTGTGAGAAAAATGCAGCTCGACTTCTCGGGGGTGTTTGATGACGGGTTGGCCTTCAACTATATCAGGGGCTCTGGCAGGATTGAAAATGGTCAGTTCGAAAGTGATGATATAAAAATGCAGGCACTGGCGGGTGACATGTATATTACCGGAAGTGCTAACCTTGTTAATGAAACGGTCGATGCGAAAGTGAAGTTCCTTCCTGACTTTACGTCTGGAATACCGGTGCTGACGGCGTTTGCGGTGGCACCACAAACCGCTATTTTTGTGTTTGCCATTTCAACGGCGTTATCGCCGGTGCTGGATGTCTTTACCCAGATTAACTATGCGGTCACAGGGCCGATTGATTCACCGACGGTCACCGAGAAGTCTCGTTTTACCGGGGAATACACCGTGCCGGAAAAACTGAAGGAACAACAGAATCAGTCAAAGTAATAATGGAATAGTGGTCTTTGTCGGAAAAGGAAGTAAATGATGGCAAAAGTGGGCGTTGTACAAATGAATTCAGGCGCGGATCCTGAAGCCAATTTGCGGCAGCTGAAGAAAAAGCTTAAAGGGTTGCAGCTACAAGGGGCAAAGTTGGTCGTAACCCCGGAGAACTGTCTGGTCTTTGGTTCCCGTGAGGACTATCAACGCCATGCCGAGCTTCTGGGCGAAGGGCCCTTACAGGAAGCCCTGTCGGCGCTGACCCGGCAGCTCGGGATTTGGTTGCTGATAGGTTCAATGCCGATCCGGCAAACTGACGGGGCCATCACCACAACCGCGTTGCTGTTTGATGATGAGGGGCAGTGTCAGGCATCTTACGATAAGTTGCACATGTTTGATGTCGAGGTTGAAGATCAACATCATAGCTACCGCGAATCTGATACGTTCCAGCCGGGACGAGAAATCAAAGTCGTGCCGACGCCTTTTGGAAATATTGGATTATCAATCTGTTATGATATTCGCTTTCCGCAGCTATATACCGCTTTGAGAGAGCAGGGGGCCGATATCATTGTGGTCCCTGCCGCGTTTACCAAGGTGACCGGCAAGGCGCATTGGGATGTACTATTACGTGCTCGAGCTGTGGAGACGCAGTGCTGGATTGTCGCAGCAGCTCAGTGGGGCGAGCACAATGAAGGCCGGGAAACCTGGGGTCATTCGATGATTATTGACCCGTGGGGGCAGGTAGTCGCCTGTCAACAACAGGGAACCGGTGTATTGACAGCCGATCTGGATTTAAATTTAAGCCAGACCATCAGAACAAATATGCCAGTGCTGAAGCATGCTCGTCTGGGCGTGCATCAGCGGTAGGTATCTTAGAAGAGCAAAGTAAATGACTCTGGAAACAGTAGAAAATACCATGCTGACGCAGTCAGGCCTGGGACGTGATGAATTAAGCCAAACGCTGGGGCTGATTGCAGCCCGAGATGTGGACTATGCGGACATTTACTTTCAGTCCTGTTGGCATGAATCGCTTGTGCTGGAAGACAGCATTATCAAAGATGGCTCATTCAACATTGACCGTGGTGTAGGGGTTCGAGCCGTTGCTGGCGAGAAGACCGGCTTTGCCTATTCTGATCAGATCAACCAGCTGGCGCTGAACCAAAGTGCCAAGGCTGCTCGGGGCATTGTCCGCGCTGGCGGGAATGGCAAAATTCAGGCCTTTAGCCCTGTTACCGCCTCTGGAATATATGCGCCGGTTAATCCGTTGGGTAGCTTTGACAAGCACCAGAAGATTGCCTTACTTGAAGAGATTGACCGTTATATTCGAACCAAAGAGCCTCTGGTCAAGGAAGTGTCCGTCAGTATCAATGGCGTTTACGAGCAGGTCTTGGTTGCAGCATTAGACGGTACCTATGCGGCGGATATTCGCCCGCTGGTTCGTTTATCCATTAGCATCCTGATTGAGAAGGGTGACAAGCGTGAGCACGGCAGTGCCGGTGGCGGTGGCCGCTATGGTTATGAATACTTCCTCAGTGAAGAAAATGGTAAATCCATTGCACTGAATTATGCCGATGAGGCAATTCGTCAGGCGCTGGTCAACATCGATGCTGACGCCGCACCTGCAGGCACCATGCCGGTAGTACTTGGTGCGGGCTGGCCTGGCGTACTGCTGCATGAAGCGGTGGGCCATGGTCTGGAAGGTGACTTTAATCGTAAAGGCTCGTCTATGTTTGCCGGCCATATGGGTGAGCAGGTGACCTCGCCGCTTTGTACCATCGTCGATGACGGTACGCTGGTGGATCGCCGGGGTTCGATTAACATTGATGATGAAGGCACACCGGGCCAGTACAATGTACTGGTAGAAAACGGCAAGCTGAAAGGCTATATGCAGGACAAGCTCAATGCGCGCCTGATGGGCGTTGCGCCGACGGGGAACGGTCGCCGCGAGTCCTATGCCCATCTGCCGATGCCTCGTATGACCAATACCTATATGCTGCCGGGTCAGCATACGCCGGAAGAGATCATTGCCAGCGTCAAGCAGGGGATCTATGCCCCTAACTTCGGTGGCGGCCAGGTAGATATTACCTCGGGCAAGTTTGTCTTCTCGGCCTCGGAAGCCTACCTGATAGAGAACGGCAAGGTGACACGGCCAATCAAGGGAGCGACCCTGATTGGCAGCGGCATTGAAGCCATGCAGCAGGTCTCTATGGTTGGTAATGATCTGGATATCGACCGCGGTGTCGGCGTTTGCGGCAAAGCGGGCCAGAGTGTGCCGGTCGGTGTCGGTCAGCCGACGCTGAAGGTGGACTCCATGACTGTCGGTGGTACGCAGTAGCACTGCAGCGGGAAAGGAAAATATAAAAATGCCAGCACGGAAGTGCTGGCATTTTTTATGGTACCGGTTTGAACCGTGGTATTGCTAGTCTTCCAGGTACAGCGCTTTGAGGTATTGGAAGATTTCACGGTATGCTTTGGCCGGCTTGTTTTGCGCTTTTTCTTTGTTTGCCTGACGAACTAGCTGGCGCAGGCGCTGGCGATCGGCGTCCGGATGGTCAACCATGATGGCATTGATCATGCTGTCACCATTCTCGATCAGCTTGTCGCGTTTTTGCTCCAGCTTTTTCAGGGCAACGGTTGCCTGCGAGTGCTTGTTGCGCAGCATGTCCAATGCTGCCTGGATAGGCTCGACATCGACCTGACGCATCAGCTTGCCAATTCGCTGTAATTGACGGCGGCGGGCTTCGTTTTTGAAGCGCTGCGCATCTTTGACAGCTTCCAGGAGATCTTCGTCTAGCGGAATTTTCGCCAGAGCATTGGGTTTAAGCTCGACAAGCTCCTCCCCGACTTTTTGCAGGGCTTCCATGTCGCGTTTCATCTCGGACTTGCTTACCCAGATGATTTCTTCTTCCTCTTCCCAAGGGGCTTTTTGGTTTTTACGGCTCATAATAGGCTCACTAAAGAAGGTAATGACTCTATTTTATCAGTTTAAACATGATTTGGGGCGCAAATTCCTTACAGGCGGTGTTATCCTATATGTAATACTAAATAGGGCACTTATCAGCGTTTGCTGTTGTGCTGCTGATTATTTTCATGATCTTCATTTCATTAAGCCACATTAGCGTGCTTAAAGTAACGCCATGAAATGGTTGTCATTCTCTGAGTAAGTAAAGATATGGACGTAAGAGAACAGGTTGCGCAGCAGCGTGTAGAACTTGAAGCGGCGGTTGCCAAAGCGTTGGAGCTGGCAGGTAAACAAGCTGATGCTGCCGAGGTTGCTATTAACAAAACGACGGGTATCAGTGTGTCGACACGCATGTGTGACGTCGAAAATGTGGAGTTTAATAGTGATGGGGCATTGGGGATCACCGTCTATCGCGGTCAGCGTAAGGGCAGTGCCTCAACCTCGGATCTCAGCGAGAGTGCGATAGCCCAAACTGTCGCAGCAGCGCTTGATATCGCTCGTTATACGTCTGAAGACCCGTTTGCAGGGCCGGGCCCGAAAGAACTGATGGCCAAGGACATTCCCGATCTTGATCTGTTCCACCCTGACGAGCCGGAGCCCGATCATGCTGCGGCGATTGCAATTCAGGCCGAGCAGGCTGCGCTTGATTATGATCCCCGTATCAAACAGAGTGACGGGGCAAGCTATGATAGCCACTACGGTGTCCGTGTCTATGGCAATAGCCACGGTATGCTGGCCAGCTATGCCTCAAGCCGTCACAGCACCAGCTGCTGTGTGATTGCCGAAGGCAAGAATGGTGAGATGGAGCGAGATTACAGCTATACCACGGCCCGTCGTGCCTCTGACTTGTGGCTGCCTGAGAGGGTCGGTCAACATGCAGCAGAACGTACGGTAGGACGGATAGATCCGCAGAAGTTGTCGACGCGCGAGGCACCGGTGATGTTTGCGGCCGATATCGCGACAGGGCTATTTGGCCATCTGGTAATGGCGATCAGCGGTTCGAACCTGTATCGCAAGTCTTCTTTCCTGTTGGATAACTTGGGTGAGCAGATCTTTCCGGAATGGATGAACATCAGCGAGCGGCCACATATCCTGCGAGGGATGGCAAGTACGCCTTTCGACAGCGAAGGTCTGGCGACACATGATCGCGAAATCATTCAAGACGGGATCTTACAGACCTACCTGATGACCAGTTACGCCGCGCGTAAACTGGGCCGACAACCAACCGGGCACGCCGGTGGTATCCATAACTGGCAGGTTAAGTCCACGGGTGAAGACTACAGCCAGATGCTGAAGAAAATGGACCGCGGCTTGCTGGTGACAGAGCTGATGGGGCAGGGCGTTAATATAGTCACCGGTGACTATTCGCGCGGTGCGGCAGGTTTCTGGGTTGAAAACGGTGAAATCCAGTTCCCGGTCAGTGAAGTGACGATTGCCGGTAACCTGAAGGATATGATGCAGAATATCGTTGCCATTGGTACCGATACTGAAACCCGGAGCCAGATCCAGACCGGTTCTATGTTGCTGGATACGATGAAAGTCGCAGGCGAGTAAGAACGGTTCACTGGGAAGAGTCGGTTCTAGGGAAGACAAGAAGCGAGACTAAGCTTCAAAACTCAGAATCCCTGTCCCCCAGGACCCAGGGTCGAAAAAGCGAGAGCCAAAACTCTCGCTTTTCTTTTATCTCGTCACTCGCGACTTAATACCTTTAGACAAGGAAAATTGTCGCCAGCCCCAAAAAGACCGACAGGCCGATAATATCGGTGATGGTGGTCAGGGCCATCCCACCTGCTAGCGCCGGGTCGATATTGAGTTTTTTCAGTAAGATCGGTACACACACACCGGCAACGCCTGCAACCAGCAGGTTGGTCATCATCGCGCCGGCAATGATGACCCCGAGTATCAGGTTGCCTTTCCATAACACTACCACACCGCCAATGATGGCAGCCCAGAGCACACCGTTAATCAAGCCGACGCGGGCTTCCTTGCTGAGCAGCCAGCGGGTGTTGGTTTCACCGATATGGCCGACGGCCAGGCCCCGGATCACCAGGGCGACGGTTTGGTTACCGGCGACACCGCCCATTGACGGTACGATTGTCATCAGGATCGCGATGGCTGCCATTTTATCCAGCGTGTCTTCGAACATATTGGACACGGAAGCCGCGGCCAGAGCTGCCAGTACGTTGACGCCCAGCCAGATACTACGGCGCCGGGCGGACTTCATAACAGGAGCAAAGGTGTCTTCGTCATCTTCCATACCCGCCATACTCATCATGGTATGTTCGGCATCTTCACGGATGATATCGACGACGTCATCAATGGTGATACGACCGACGAGGTGGTTGTCCGTATCGATGACCGGGGCTGACAGCCAGTTACGACGTTCAAAGAGATTGGCTACTTCGCTGTCATCCATCTCGACCGAGATGGCCTCGTCGGCATCATCCATGACTTCCTGAATCTCAGTATCCGGCTGGGTCGTGATCAGCGTTGATAACGACAGGCTACCGATGAGCTGTTCAGTTTGGTCAACAACATACAGGGCATCTGTGGCTTCAGGGAGTTCTCCCTTCATGCGCAGGTAGCGCAAGACGACATCGGCGGTAACATCGCCGCGGATGGTGATAAAGTCGGTGCTCATCATACCGCCGGCCGTTTCTTCCGGGTAGGCAAGGGCCTTTTCTACCCGGTGACGGTCGGTGGCATCCATTTGCGCCAGTACTTCCTGATACTTGTCATCAGGCAGGCTACGCAGGACATAGGCAACGTCATCGGTTTCCATCCCCTCGGTGACGGCCGCCAGTTTTTCTGGCTCCATCTGAGCGACGATGCCGTCTTTTACATCTTCCGACAGTTCATCGAGGATTTCACCTTGCTCTTCGGGATCGGTCAGCTGCCATAAGACCTGGCGTTCTTTGGGCGGAGAGGCTTCCAGCAGGTGAGCGATATCCTCCGGCTCCATATCCTGGAGCATTCGGCGGACATGGACAAACATGCCGTTTTCAAGCGCTTGATTAACTTCTTGCAGCGTCTGATGCGTCTGATCTTGTTCTAATACATCCGCCATTGGTCGTGGTACCCCAAATTACTCTGATGCCGGCCGCCATACCCTGAACTGGTGATTGAGGTGAACAGAGAATGCCAAGAGGGCATTGCTGACTGTTTAGCTTGGTCTGCTTAGTTTGGTCTGACGGCGCAATAAGCTGAATTTTAACGTAATAGTGTAGTGGTTGTCTCACCAGATCTGAGAGGAAATAAAGATTTAATCTGCAGGAGGAATAGCAGGGATTGGCAGGAAAAGAATGATTATGGTTTAGTTCGGATTAAATGCACTCACAATCATTCTTGTTCACAGCCCAATTGGCGAAGTTAACTTCACCGGGGCAACTAGCTTTCTTCGTCAAAGCCTGCTTCTATTAGCTCGGAAACCGCTGATAATGCGGCTTCAGCATCATCGCCATCAGCGCTGACGCAGATCTGCTGGCCCTGGGCCGATTCGAGCATCAACAGTCCCATCACACTGTCGGCGGTCGCACTTTTTTCGTCATTGCTGATAGTGACAGTGGACTCGAAGCTTTGTGCCAGCTCAACCAGTTTGATAGCGGCCCGCGCATGCAGGCCCAAGCGGTTTTTGATAAATAACTGCCGGCTTAGGACGGTCATGACTTTGCTTCCAGTGTGCGGTGGCGAATCTGGATCTGGTGGCCTTCATAGCGAAAATGCTCTGCTAACTGCTGGGCGATATAGACAGAACGGTGCTGACCGCCGGTACAACCAATGGCAACCGTCAGGTAGCTACGGTTGTTCTTTTCCAGCATCGGTAGCCAAGTTTCAATAAAGTTACGTATCTGATAAGTCAGCTGGGTCACCTCCGGGTGCCCGGAGAGATACTCTTTTACGCCCTGATCCAGGCCGGTCAAAGGTTTGAGCTCGGGGATCCAGTGGGGGTTGGGCAAAAAGCGCACATCAAAGACGTAGTCGGCATCTGTCGGTATACCGTGCTTGAAGCCGAACGACTCAAATACCATGATCAGCTCACGCGCATCGCGGCCCAGGACACGGGAACGAACGGTTTCGCTGAGATCGTGAATGGACTGGTTGGTGGTATCTATGACCAGGTCGGCATGTGCCTTGAGCTCAGCCAGGCGCTCACTCTCCGATTGAATGGCCTGCTCCAGGCTCATGTTGTCCCGGGATAACGGGTGCAGGCGGCGGGTTTCGCTGTAGCGCTTAACCAGCTCTTTGTCATCGGCATCCAGGTAGATCACATTGACGTCCAGCTTGTCACCGAGAGAATCCAGTGTTTTACGGATTTCTTCAGGCTCATCGGGCATATTGCGAACATCGATGCTCACTGCGATATCCTGCTGGTCACTATTCACCGTGCTGACAAGCTGGGGCAGCAGGTTGACTGGTAGGTTATCAACACAGTAATAGCCCAGATCTTCCAATACCCGCAGGGCAATAGATTTTCCTGAGCCGGAACGTCCGCTTACGACCATTAACTTCATGGCTGGCATACCTTAAATAACGGGAGTGAAGTGGTGATCATTATGAATCACAGGTGAGGATTTGATAAAGCTCTTCATCGCTTTTTGCGGTGCGTAGCTGTTTACAGACTTGTTTGTTACTTAGCTTTTCAGCCATGCTAGACAGGGTTTTCAGGTGCTCTTTGCATTGGGCATCCGGAACGAGAAGGGCAAAGAGCAAATCGACCGGCTGGTTGTCTATGGCATCGAACTGGATCGGATCCTGGCACTGGATCAGGACGGCAATGGCCTGATCACTGTTGTTGATCCGTCCGTGGGGAATCGCGATACCGTTGCCGATGCCCGTACTCCCCATCTTTTCACGGCTGAGCATACACTCGAACAGTGGCTGGGGATTTTGGTCTAGATGCTCGGCGGCAATTTCGCTGATGATTTCCAGAGCGCGTTTTTTGCTGGAGCAGTGAACTGCACTCTTGGTGCAGTCCAGGCTCAATACAGTACTCAGTTGCATGATCAGTGGCTATTGAGTTTATCTTTGTGTTTATTTAATTGACGGACCAGTTTATCAGTTAATGCGTCAATAGCGGCATACATATTTTCTGAATCCGCTTTCGCGTGGATTTCCCCTGCGTTAATGTGCAAGGTCGCTTCTGCGACCTGCTGCAATTTTTCAACATTCAGAATCACATGGACATTATTAATCTTATCAAAAAAGCGTTCCAGCTTATCGAACTTGGTATTTACGTAATCACGTAAAGACGGGGTAATTTCGACATGGTGCCCTGTGAGATTAATTTGCATAGACATCTTCCTTCTGTTGGCGTCTGGCTAGAGCAGACGTTTTCGCTGATTAGACGGCGGAATACCTAGCGATTCACGGTATTTGGCGATAGTTCGCCGCGCTACCATGATGCCCTGTTCCGCCAGCAATGTCGCAATTTTACTGTCACTTAGTGGCTTCGCCTGATTTTCAGCGGCAACCAGTTTCTTCACCAGTGCCCGAATAGCGGTCGAAGAGCACTCTCCACCATTATCCGTACTAACGTGACTTGAGAAGAAATACTTCAATTCAAAGATCCCGCGTGGGGTGTGCATATATTTTTGCGTCGTCACACGGGAGATCGTCGATTCATGCATGTCCACTGCCAGTGCAATATCATTGAGCACCATCGGCTTCATGGCTTCCTCGCCATATTCAAAGAAGTCCTGCTGGTGTTCAACAATGCAGCGGGCGACTTTCAGCAGTGTTTCATTGCGGCTTTCCAGACTTTTGATCAGCCATTTGGCATCCTGCAGATGCGTTCGAATGAACTGGCTGTCAGCACTGTTGCGGGTGTTTTTGCTCAAGGCCGCATACTGTTGGTTAACACGGATACGCGGCACGCTATCGGGGTTGATGGTCACGATCCATTTGCCGTGATCCTTGAAGACGGAAACATCCGGCACCACATATTCGGTTTCGGAGGCAACAACCCGGTTGCCCGGACGAGGGTCCAGATCATGGATCAACTGCATGACCGCTTTCAGCTCGGCTTCTTTGAGCTTGGTCTCGCGCATCAACTGGCGATAGTCTCGGTTTGCCAGCAAATCGATATGCTGGTTGAGAAGGGTTTTGGCTTCACTCAACCAGGGAGTGTCTTCAGGGAAAGTGGCGAGCTGCAGCAACAGGCACTCCTGCAGGTTGCGCGAGGCAACCCCGAGCGGGTCAAATTGCTGTACCCGTTTTAGGACGGCTTCGACTTCATCAAGCTCAACCTCTTCATTGCCCAGGCTTTCGAGGATCTCGTCGGCGGAGCAGGTGAGATAGCCCTTGTCATCAACCGCGTCAATAATTGCCGTGGCGATAGTCAAGTCGGTCTCGGTGAAAGGTGTCAGCTGTACCTGCCACATCAGGTAGTCTTGCAGGCTCTCGGTGGTTTCGCCCTGGTAGACGGGCATATCATCATCGATGGCGATGCCGGTACTGCCGGTGCCGGCACTGTAGACATCATCCCAGGTGGTATCGACAGGGAGATCTTCCGGCATTTCGCGTTGCTCAATGACTTCCGAGGTATCAAAAGGCTCCGGATCGTTGCCTGATTCCCCTTCCTGAGCTGAGATCTCACCGCTGTCCTGTCCGTCCGCCTTGCTTTCCTCGGTGGTCGGCGTGGCTTCATTGCTATTCTCATCCAGCTCCAACAGCGGGTTTGCGTCCAGTGCTTCCTGAATCTCCTGCTGGAGATCCAAGGTGGATAATTGCAACAGGCGGATGGCTTGTTGCAACTGTGGCGTCATTGCCAGTTGTTGACCTAGTTTGAGCTGGAGCGAGGTTTTCATATATGCGTATGTACCTTGTTGTTATCTTTTGTTGTGGTGCCAACGACGGCTTTAACACCTGCAGTCATCAAGCCTTTACCCATTGGCCCCTGGTACGTCCTTATAAATAACTATAGACGGAACTGGTCGCCCAGATAGACTCGTTTTACGTGCTCATCGTTAAGAACATCACTCGGCGAACCGTGGGCGATAAGCTGGCCCTGGCTAACGATGTAGGCATGTTCACAGACATCAAGTGTCTCTCTGACATTATGATCGGTGATCAGTACACCTAGCCCGCGATCACGTAAATGTTCGATGATCTTTTTGATGTCGATCACAGATATCGGATCGACCCCGGCAAAAGGTTCATCAAGCAAAATGAACTTAGGGTTGGCGGCCAGAGCTCGGGCGATTTCAACCCGACGACGCTCACCCCCTGATAATGCCATGCCTAGGCTATTACGAATGTGCTGGATGTGGAATTCATCCAACAATTCTTCTAATTTATCTTGTCGCTCGCTCTTGCTGAGCTCCTTGCGTGTCTGCAAGACGGCCATCAGGTTATCGTGAACCGTCAGCTTGCGGAAAATAGAGGCCTCCTGCGGCAGGTAGCCAATCCCCATTCTCGAGCGGTTGTGCATCGGCTGCAGGCTGATGTCGTTGCCATCAATGGTAATGGTGCCTTCGTCACGCGCAACCAAGCCGACGATCATATAGAAAGACGTGGTTTTACCTGCACCGTTCGGGCCCAGCAAGCCGACGATCTTGCCTGAATGCACTTCCAGGCTGACGTCTGAAACGACTTTACGGCCGTTATAGCTTTTAGCTAAGTGTTCTGCTTTTAACGTTGCCATAATTGTCGCTTATTTCTTGTTACTGTTCAGCTGGTTAGGCTGCAAAATGGTGGTAACGCGCTTCTTCTTGCCACTTTCTGCAACGAGCTTCTGTTCGTCAATCTTGTAGCTGATGACTTTGCCCTGAATTTCGCTGCCTTCCTGGATCAAGATAGCCTCGTCAGTCATCTTGAGAAATTCGGTCGCCGTTTCGTAGCGCATTTTACGGGCGGCACCGTCAATAGGCTTGCCGTCATCCATCACCTGGTGGAAGGTTGCAGGGTTGCCATAGGCATCGATGGTCTCTTTGCCTTCGGTGCCTGCCGGACGTGTTACCACGACCTTGTCGGCGCGGATATCAATACTGCCCTGGCGTAACACCACATTGCCGGTGAAGGTAACGATATTTTTCTGAATATCGAGCTGTTGATTGTCCGAGTTAATATAAATCGGCTGCTCTGTATCGTTACTTAATGCCCAGCTTGATGCACTGATACAAAGGCAGAGCAGGGTACTAATTTTGTAAAGCTTCATATCTACCTTTTACATTTTTTAATAAGGTCGCCACACTGCGCTCAATGTTTCCCTTCATCCCCGTGCCTTGGTTCTGGAAGGCCGTACCGGTAATGAGTACTGGGTCGGGAGTGTCGAAATCTTTGCTGATCAGGTCAAGCCGTAGGGTTTCCGTCTGGATTGTCTTGACGGCAGATTCTGGCAACAGGTTAAAAATACGGACATTGCCCGTCATTTGCAGTACCTGGTTCTTGTCCAGCCTGGCGGTGTTTGAGCTGATACGCCATTCGGTTTCGGTACCATCGCGATACACCCACAGTACGGGTTCGACAAAGTCGGTATCGCCACTTTTGCTAAAATGTTCCAAATACTCAGAATCTATCTGATAGCTGCGCAGACCAGATTCGTTAAACGAGGTGTTGACGACGGCATTGCCGGTGAACAGCGGCTTTTCTGCGTCGGGCTCCACCTGAACATCATCCCGCCATTGCTTTTCCAGCAGGTAGTAGCCAGTCCATGCACATGAAAGCAATAGCAATGCATAGAATAGCCTTTTCAAGGTCATATACTTAAGCCTTTATGTTTATCTAAATCGCCTTTTGCTTCAAGGATCAAGTCACAGACCTCTCGTACGGCGCCAAATCCGCCCTGGATCCGGGTGACAAAGTCAGCCCGGCGAGCGAGCAGCGGGTGTCCGTCTGCTACGCACACTGACAATCCGACTTTTTCCATGACCGGCCAGTCTATCAGATCATCGCCGATATAGGCGGTATGGGCCGGGTCTATACCCAGGTTTTTCTCGATATCGGCATAGGCGGCCAGTTTGTTGTCCTGCCCCTGGTATACGTGCTTGATACCCAGTGCCGACATACGGTTTTCGACAATGGCTGACTTGCGGCCGGTAATAATGGCAATCTCGACCCCGGCGGCCATTAGCGATTTGATGCCGTATCCGTCACGAGTATGGAACGTTTTCAACTCTTCGCCGTCATTGCCCATGTAAATCCTGCCATCGGAAAAGACACCGTCGACATCGCAGATCAATAACTGGATATTTTTTGCCTGCTGATAGACGGTTTGACAGACCGGACCATAAATAGTTTCGATTTGCATCACATGACTCCGGCTTTTAGCAGATCGTGCATATTAAAGGCGCCAACAAGGCGCTCGTCTTCAGTAACCAGCAGACCGCTGATTTTACGATCTTCCATGAGCTTCAATCCTTCTGCGGCCAGGACTTGGGGCGAGATTGTTGCCGGGTTGCGGGTCATAACCTCGCCGATGGTGGTATTGTGGATGTCGACTCGGTTATCCAGCAGGCGACGCAAATCACCATCGGTAAATACGCCGCTGAGCTTGTTCTCGCTGTCGATAATCGCCGTCATTCCCAGCCCCTTGCGGGAGACTTCCAGCAAGGCGTCTTTAATTGTCGCCTGCTCGGTGACAATTGGTAGCATCTCACCGGTGTGCATCACATCGGCAATCCGCAGCAGCAACTTTCGGCCAAGAGCACCGCCCGGATGGGACAGCGCGAAGTCGTCGGCGGTAAAGCCACGGGCTTCCATCAGGGCAATTGCCAGAGCATCCCCCATGGCCAGTGTCGCGGTTGTACTGGATGTCGGGGCCAGGTTCAGCGGGCAGGCTTCCTGCTCAACGGTAATTTGCAGGTGGGTTTGCGCCAGTTTGGCCATGCTGGACTCAGGTTTGCCCGTCATACTGATTAACGGGATCCCTAAACGTTTGATAACCGGCAGCAGGGTCAGAATTTCTGATGCTTCGCCCGAGTTGGAAATCGCGAGCACGACATCGCCTTTTTTGATCATACCCAGATCGCCGTGACTGGCCTCTCCCGGGTGAACAAAGAATGACGGAGTGCCGGTACTGGCCAGCGTTGCGGCAATTTTGTTGCCGATGTGGCCAGATTTGCCCATTCCCATCACGATGACCTTTCCGGTACAGCTGGCAATGAGGTGGCAGGCTTCACTGAAGCTGCCGTTGATGTATTGGGCCAAGTTCTGTAAGGCTTTGGTTTCGATGTCGATAACTTTGCGGCCAAAATCGCAATAATCAAACGTATCAGGCATAGCTCGGGTCTCCGTTAAGCCGCTAGATTATAAAACAGATAAACTTGATAGGCGACAAAGCAACAAACCAGCACAGCGCCTTCCACTCGGTTGATTCTGCGACGTTTTCCTAATGCCATCAACACCAAAAGAACAGATACGCCAAGCATGACGTAAAAATCGCGCCCCATCGCCAGCGGACTGAGGACGGACGGATTGAGCAGCCCCGGGATACCCATGACGGCAAGAATATTGAATACGTTGGAGCCGATGATATTACCGACGGCCATGTCGTCCTCGCCTTTGTAGATGCTGGCGATAGACGCGGCCAGTTCCGGCAGGCTGGTGCCGATTGCAATGATGGTCAGACCGATGACCAGATCGCTCATGCCGAAGTACTTGGCAATGGTGACGGCAGAGTCGACCAGCATGCTCGCCGCATAAGGAAGCAGTACTAGGCCGATCGCAACCCAAACCATTGCGGCTTTGTTGCTGACGCCTTCCGGGATTTCTGATTCTTGCTCATCGGCAAGCGGGTCACCGGCGTCTTTGGCGTTTCGGCTGATTTTTAGCATTACCAGCAGGAAGATGACGAACAGCACCACGAGCAGGACACCCTCGATGAAGCCAAGGTGGCTGTCCCATAGCAAAGCACCCGCCAATAGAGTGACCACCATCATCAGAGGAAGCTCGCGACGGATAATGCCGGAACTGATAGCCAGTGGCTTAAGAATAGCTGTCAGACCAAGGATAAGTGCGATGTTGGCAATGTTTGATCCCAGCACATTACCGACGGCGGTGTCGGTTTTACCGTCAAGTGCTGCTGTTGCCGAAACCATCATTTCAGGTGCCGAAGAGCCCATTGCAAGAATGGTCATCCCTATGACTAATGGTGCTACACCGAGATTTCTTGCCAACGCAGCGGCGCCAAAAACAAGTCGGTCTGCACTCCATACCAGTAGAGCCAAACCGATACAGAGCAACACAATGGCTTCGAGCATTCTTATCCCTTTTTTCGTCAATCTTTATATAAGAGGTTAAGGGGGCAATTTTGACGGTTCGTTGACTAAAAAGAAAGGAAAAGCCGCGACAAATTGAGCCGAGCAAGAAGTTCTTGTCGTACCTTGTCCCATTATTCACCCAAAATAGCCGGGTAAGCGAATGTCGCAATATGTCTTATATAGTTGCCAGCAATAGCAAAAAACAATATGTTGGGCGCCATATTATGAACTTAGGGCGAGACAATGAAATTGCACAGATCTTACAGTTCTCGTCTTGAGTTGGTTGCGTAATGTACCTATGATCGATGCTTGGCGTCTAAATCATGAATTATATCAACCATATTGTCCCAAAGCAGGGGACGTGGATTTCGAATTAAGGCCGGATAGGCCGACAGGATGGCTATGGAACCGACTGAAGCACTCGTTTCGATCAAAAATATGACGTTTTCGCGTGGTGAACGCAAAATTTTTGATGATGTGTCTCTGGATGTGCCCAAGGGAAAAGTAACGGCCATAATGGGGCCGTCCGGAATTGGGAAAACCACCTTGCTGCGGCTTATCGGCGGACAGATCCAGCCAGATAGCGGCGAGGTGTGGTTTGAGCGCTGGAATATACCGACGCTGAGCCGCCGCGAACTGTATCAGGCTCGCAATAAGATGAGCATGTTATTTCAGTCCGGGGCGTTGTTCACGGACATGACGGTGTTTGACAATGTTGCCTTTCCGCTAAGGGAACATACGGATCTGCCGGAAGATTTATTGCGCACGCTGGTATTGCTCAAACTTGAGGCCGTTGGCCTGCGCGGTGCCGCGCAACTGATGCCGAATGAGCTGTCTGGTGGGATGGCGCGCCGGGCGGCATTGGCACGAGCTATTGCCCTTGACCCTGACTTGATCATGTATGATGAGCCGTTTGTTGGCCAGGATCCGATCACCATGGGTGTGCTGGTGACGCTGATCCGGAGCCTGAACCAGGCGCTGGGGATCACCTCGGTGATCGTCTCTCATGATGTTCCGGAAGTGATGAGTATTGCCGATCATGTCTATCTGTTGTCGGGAGGCAAAGTCATCGGCCAGGGGACCCCTGACGAGCTGCGGGCAAACCCTGATCCGCAGATCCGACAATTTCTGGATGGGGATGCCGACGGGCCTGTGCCATTCAAATACCCGGCTCAGGCTCTGAGCGAAGATCTGTTTGGCATGACGGAATAAAGCGAGAAAGTGCCATCGCTACCTGGTGGCCGTGATGCGTGAGAACGTGACGGGAATAACATAACAAATAAGGTAATTATCAAGAATGATAGCGGATTTTGTTGCACGGCAAGGACGGCGGGGCATCGATAAATGTCAGGCTGTCGGGCGTGCGAGTTTGTTGCTGTACGGGGCCTTGGTCAGCAAGCCACAGCCGAGGAAAATGCTGCCGCTGCTGATTAAGCAGCTGTATTCGGTCGGGGTACTGTCGGTTGCCATTATTTTGGTGTCCGGCCTGTTTATCGGCATGGTACTGAGCCTGCAGGGCTACATTGTGCTGATTGACTTCGGTGCCGAAACGAGCCTGGGACAAATGGTCGCCCTGTCGCTGCTGCGCGAGCTGGGGCCAGTGGTAACGGCACTGTTGTTCGCCGGCCGGGCCGGTTCGGCACTGACGGCTGAGATTGGTTTGATGAAGGCAACCGAGCAGCTATCGAGCATGGAAATGATGGCCGTGGATCCGTTACGCCGGGTGATTGCCCCTCGCTTCTGGGCCGGTGTGATTTCGATGCCGCTGTTGTCGCTGCTATTTTGTGCCGTGGGTATCTGGGGCGGGCAGCTGGTTGGTGTGGACTGGAAGGGTATCGATCACGGTAGTTTCTGGTCGGTGATGCAGTCATCGGTCGAGTTAGGCTATGACATTGGCAACAGTATCATCAAGTCAGTCGTGTTTGCGATCACGGTGACCTGGATTGCGGTGTTCAATGGTTATGATGCGATACCGACATCGGAAGGGATCAGCCGGGCAACAACACGCACGGTGGTGAACTCGTCACTGGCGGTATTGGGATTGGATTTTGTGCTGACAGCATTGATGTTTGGCAATTAAGCAAGCGATCAGCGGAACGTTGGGAATAAACGGATGCAACAGATAAAAAAATTAGAATTGTGGGTTGGTAGCTTTGTACTGGCCGGATTTGCTGCCTTGTTGGTATTGGTGTTCAAAGTAGCGGATGTGCAGAACATCGGCGGCAATGAGTCTTATACCCTGCAAGCGCATTTCGATAATATCGGCGGCTTGAAAGTTCGCTCGCCGATCAAAGTCGGTGGCGTGACCGTCGGCAAGATCACCGATATTACGCTAGATACGGAAAGCTATGTTCCGGTCGTCACGCTGTCTATCGAGAAAAAGTACGGTTACTTTCCAGAAACCAGTTCGGCTGCCATCCTTACATCAGGGCTGCTGGGCGAGCAATATCTGGGCATTGAGCCTGGGTTTATTGACGAAGATATCGATATGCTCGGCGACGGTGACTTGATCGAAGACACCAAGTCGGCATTGGTTCTGGAAGATATGATTGGCCAGGTGCTGTACAGCATCGGCGGTGACAGTAATTAATAGGGGATATGATGAAACTCTTTCGATATATATTGGTAATGCTGCTATCGCTTCCACTGGTTGCCCAGGCTGATACGGTAAATCGAACGGATCCTTATCTGATGATGCAGACGGTCTCCCAGAATACGTTTGATCGCCTGAAAGCGGAAAAGAATCAGATCCAGCGCAACCCGGAATTGCTGCGCAGTATTGTCCGGCAGGAACTGCTGCCGTATATCAATACCCGCTATGCGGCCTATAAAGTGCTGGGACCACAGCTGAAAAAAACGACAGCAGAGCAACGAAACAACTTTGTCAGCGCGTTTACCAATTATCTGGTTGCGTCCTACGCCCAAGTGCTGACTCAGTATACCGATCAGGATATCAAGATAGAGTCACCGAAGTCGGTGCCGGCCAGTCGCAAAATCGTGTCGGTTCGGGTCGACATTCTTGATACCAAGCGCCCGCCGATCCGTCTGGACTTCAAGCTGCGCAAGAACAAGAAGACCAACGAGTGGCAGGGTTACGATATGGTGGCCGAAGGCGTCAGCATGATCTCGACCAAACAGAGTGAATGGAGCGGTCAGCTACGTAGCGAAGGGATTGATGCAGTAACAGCGAACTTGAAAGAACTTGCGGCGAAACCAATACGCCGTGAGGACAAAAACAATGAGTAAGCCTAAGATTGAGTGGCGAGCTCAGGAAAATGGGTATTATTGCTTGTCAGGGGCACTGGAACGTGACACAGTTCCAGCCTTTTGGCAGCAAAGACATGAATGGATGCCACAGGATGCCAGGGTAAAGCTCGATCTTGCTGCTTTATCGCGGGTAGACTCGGCGGGCATGGTGATGTTGCTTCATGTATATCAACAGCTCAGCAGTAATGGCAGTGAACTGACGTTATTGAACGTGCCGGAACAGCTGGTTACCTTGCTTCGCTTGAGCCATGTCGAATCAATGTTAGCTGCTTGTATTGACTAAGTGGCAGAGAGGATAGCTTGTGGAAATCTCCGAAATTAAACAAATTCTTGAAAATGCCTTAGAACTTGATGAAATCATTGTTAAAGGCGAGGGCAGCCACTACGAAGTGATTGCTATTGGTGCCATGTTTGAAGGCATGAGCCGCGTTAAGAAACAGCAGGCTATCTATGGCCCGCTGATGGGACAGATTGCGGCGAATGATATTCACGCCCTGAGCATCAAGACATTCACGCCGGAAGAGTGGGCGCGTGATAAAAAGCTGATGTCGCTGTCCTAAGAGGTTAATGATGCAAAAGTTTCGAATCCAGGGCGGTGGCCCATTAAGTGGCGAAGTCTCCATTTCTGGTGCTAAGAATGCAGCATTACCGATTTTGTTTGCTTCTTTGCTGGCTGAAGAGCCTGTTGAAGTCGCCAATGTACCCAAGCTCCGTGATATCGATACCACGATGGAGCTGCTTAGCCGTCTGGGCGCCAAGGTAAGCCGCAATGGCTCGGTGCATGTTGACGCCAGTGGTGTGAATGAGTTCTGTGCCCCGTACGAGTTGGTAAAAACCATGCGTGCGTCTATCTGGGCGCTGGGGCCATTGGTGGCGCGTTTTGGTGAAGGGCAGGTTTCTCTGCCTGGTGGTTGTGCGATTGGTGCCCGTCCGGTTGACCTGCACATTCATGGCCTTGAGCAGCTGGGTGCCCAGATTGTACTGGAAGAAGGCTATGTCAAAGCGTCGGTAGACGGTCGCCTGAAAGGCGCGCATATCGTGATGGACAAGGTCAGTGTTGGCGCGACGGTGACCATTATGTCTGCGGCAACGCTGGCGGACGGTAAAACCGTCATTGAAAATGCTGCCCGCGAGCCAGAGATTGTTGATACCGCCGATTTCTTGAATACGCTAGGTGCCAAGATCACCGGAGCCGGCACCGATACAATCACGATTGAAGGTGTTGAACGACTGGGTGGTGGTTACCACGAAGTGGTTGCCGATCGTATTGAAACTGGTACATTCCTGGTAGCCGCAGCTGTCTCCGGCGGCAAGATCATGTGTCGTCATACCAGGCCGTCTCTGTTGGAAGCGGCGCTGGCCAAGCTGGAAGAGGCGGGTGCGCTTGTCGAAACCGGCGAAGACTGGATCAGCCTGGATATGACAGACCGAGAGCTGAAAGCGGTAAACATCCGCACGGCTCCGCACCCGGGTTTCCCGACTGATATGCAGGCGCAGTTCTCGTTGCTGAACCTTATTGCCAAGGGCACGGGTATTATCACCGAGACGATTTTTGAAAACCGCTTTATGCATATTCCTGAGCTGATCCGTATGGGCGCTCATGCCGAAATCGAAGGCAATACGGCCATTTGCGGTGACACCGATGGTCTTAGTGGTGCCCAGGTAATGGCAACAGACTTGCGTGCCTCTGCCAGCCTGGTGATTGCCGGCAGCATTGCCGAAGGCGAAACGATTGTTGACCGTATCTACCACATTGATCGTGGCTATGAGCACATTGAAGACAAGTTCAGTGCGCTGGGTATGAAGATTGAGCGGTTTAGCGAATAGAGTTTGCTAGCGTTTAATTGCTGGAAGAAAGCCTCGCATTGCGAGGTTTTTTTTGTTGTCCGTAACTCGTTGTGAGAATAACTAGTACTGGTTGGGCTCATCGGCAATCATGACAGACAGCGTTATTGGCGCACCGTTTCGCAGTACTTTCATCTCGACGGCATTGCCTGGGCGAAGTTCGGTCACAATATCCAGAACATTGCGCCGGTCAGTTACCTTCTTGCCGTCAATCTCGATCAGAATATCCTGCACTTTGAATCCGGCCTTGGCTGCCGGGCCATTCGGATCCATCCCCATAACAATGATCCCGCTGACCTGATCGGCATCGTACAGGCGAGCCATCACCGGATTGATATCCCTGGCTTCAATGCCGATATAGCCGCGGATCACCCGGCCGTCGGCGATCAGCTTGTTCATGATCTTCTGGGTCAGCTCGTAAGGGATCGCAAAGGAGATGCCGTAGGTTTCGATATCCGTTGCCTGCTGGAAAGAGGCGGTATTGATGCCGACCAGCTCGCCACGGGTATTGACCAGTGCTCCGCCGGAGTTGCCCTCGTTGATTGCGGCATCGGTCTGGAGAAAATCCTGGCGGCCGTAGAAACTCATGCCAGCGCGGCCAGTAGCAGAAATGATCCCATAGGTCGTCGTCTGGCCCAGGTTGTACGGGTTACCAATGGCCAGCACGACATCCCCGACAGCGGGCTTGTAATCCGGGCTCAGCGGAATAACCGGCAGGTTTTCAGCCTGGATTTTCAACACGGCCAGATCAGTTCGCTGATCTTTACCGATGAGCTGGGCGGTAAAAATGCGGCCGTCCTGCAGGGCGGCAATAACCTGATCGGCTTCGGCTACAACATGATAGTTGGTTACTATGTATCCCTTGTCGCTCATGATCACGCCCGAGCCCAGTCCCTGGGTGCTCAGCTTGAGTCGGTCCTCTGCATTGTAGCGGCGGTTATAGATATTGACGACGGCAGGGGAAGCCCGGCGAACCGCAAAGTTATAGGACAGCTGGATCTGATCAGTCGGAGCTGGGGCCAGTGATACCGGCGGCTGGATCATCTGGGTACGAAGTTCAGGGAAAACAACGAGTAAGGCAATAGCTGTCACGACGCCAAGTAAAATGGACCGACGAATAAAAGCCAGCATGCTTGCTCCCCTGAAATGAAAATAGCGCCTGTGCACGAAGCGTGCATTCTATGAATTATTCGCACGAGGATATCACTACAACGACTAGATACCAAACCCTACCAGGCACTTAGACGGCGGTACTGGCAATGTTGTACTGTGATGGTATTTCTTTTCAAAGGGAAGTAGTGTTGGGAATAGTTGTTTCATACAGAGGATATATTGTGAGGCGATAGGGCGGGAAATCGGGCCATTGCTGGCCCGATATACGGCGTTAGCGGATGATTAGGTACAGGATATTGTTGTCACGCTTCACTTCGAGCGCCAATACATTCGGCTCTTGCTCCAGTGCCTTGCGAAGCTCACCAAGGTTGCGAATTGGCTGGCGGTTGAGGCCTAGGATGATGTCATCCTTCTGAAGGCCGTAACGTGCTGCCAGGGATTTCTCGTCAATGCTGGTGACCTTCACGCCTTTGACGCCGTCATTGGCGGTTGTATTGGCAAATTCAGCGCCGGCCAGACCGGAGTGGAGGTTTTCAGCCTTGACCTTGCTCTGGCTAGCTTCCTGCAGGACCACCGATACGGTTTGTTCTTTGCCGTCGCGTACGATACCCAAGGTTGTTTTCTTGCCTGCACCCAGTGTGGCGATTTTAGCGCGGAGCTCACCGAAGGTACGGATTTGCTTGCCGTTAACCGAGACAATGATGTCCCCGGCTTTCAGCCCGGCCTTTTCTGCCGCGGAGTCAGGCATGACTTGGTTGATGAAGGCACCATGGTTGGTTTCATAGCCGAAGGCTTCTGCCAGCTCGGAGGTTAGCTCGCCGCCCTGAACACCCAGGATACCTCGTTTAACCTCACCGAACTCGATGATTTGCTCGGTCAGGTTTTTCACCATATTGACCGGGATGGCAAAGCCGATGCCGACATTACCGCCGTTAGGACCCAGAATGGCGGTATTGATACCGACCAGCTCACCGTTGAGGTTAACCAGTGCACCACCCGAGTTACCGCTGTTGATTGCTGCATCGGTCTGAATGAAGTTCTCGAAGTTTTCGATATTGAGTCCGCTGCGGCCAAGGGCGGAAATAATGCCCGAGGTGACGGTTTGGCCCAGTCCGAACGGGTTACCGATGGCAACCGCGAAATCACCTACCCGCAGGTTGTCGGAGTCAGCCAGGCTGATTGCAGTCAGGTTTTTGGTCTTGTCGAGTTTGAGCAGTGCGATATCGGACATCTCGTCGCTGCCGATCAGCTCGGCCGAAAGCTCTCTGCCGTCATGGAGCTGAACCATGATCTTATCGGCACCGTTGATGACATGGTGGTTGGTAACAATGTAGCCCTTGTCCGCATCGACGATCACACCGGAACCCAGCCCGCGGAATGGGCGCTCACGCAGTTGTTCTTCTGGAAATTCAGGGCCAAAGAAAAAGCGGAAGGTCTCAGGAAGACGTTGCCTGGAAACCTGCTTGCCCTCGACGGCAATACTGACAACTGCCGGGGTGACTTGTTCTAGCATCGGCGCGAGGCTAGGTAGCTGTTGGCTATTCGTTGATAGAGGTAATGCAGCAGTTGCCGTGATTGGGGTAATAACAGAACTGATGCCGAGTGCCAGTGCACTGAATACAAGCAAAGGTTTTTTCATTATTACTAAACTCCGGTTTACAAGTAGTAGTACCATTCCATTGCAGTTATAAACACCTAAGAATCAATAACCAATGTTGGAAAGCGGTATTAGCTCTGACTTGAAAACCGGGGTTTAGTTCCAGAAAAAAGAATTAGCTCGCTTTTGGCTCTTCGACTTTTTCTGGTTCGTCCTTTAGCAGCCCTGTTGCGCCGTTGGCGTAATCGCGTGGCTGATCCTGGATGTCACCAGTATCTGTGACGGCTTCCAGCGTACTGATCCGGCGCGCGAACGGGTTGTCCTGATCCGGCAGGTTCGGCATTAGCTCGCTGGACGTTTTTGCCATGTGCTCATAGAGCTTGCTGTAGTCTTTGGCAATGTTATCGAGTAGCTCCGAGCTACAGGCGAAATGGTCAACAAGTTCCTGACGGTACTGTTCCAGCTCGTATTTTGACTTATCCAGGTCTTTCTTTAGCTCTTTTTGTTGTTTGAGACTCTTGTTACCGAGGCGGGCAGCAAAGGCCCCTACAATTGCACCTGCGGCAAAAATGAGTAGCGCATAGATCCAAGCCATGAAAACTCCTTGTGACTTTATGAATACCAAGTTGTTTGTGTCGGTCAAAGACAGTGTGGCGGCATGCCGCTTGGTTATGGCATGCTCAGGCCTGTGGTCTCTCTTTTGTAACCCAGTTTGTTTAATTGGCGCTGAATACCCGCCAACAAATTTGTTTCGTATAGTTACTATACATGCACAAACGTTGCCATGGTACTATCTGATGCCAAAGATGGGATGAATTGGGCAACAGTAAAGGATGACTCCACAACAACAATATCAACGCGATCTTCAGCAGCCTGACTTTATCGCCGATCAGGCGCAAGCCATGGCGGTCTCTTACCTCGAAGCGCTCTACCACCGAATGCTGGCCCCTAAGCCGGAAGTGAAAACCTCTTTGCTGCAACGGTTATTGAAGCGTGAGCCGCAAGCACCTATTACCCCGGTGAAGGGGATTTATTTCTGGGGCGGTGTCGGACGGGGCAAGACCTACCTGGTTGATACTTTT